>JBNLBN010000020.1:0-24419 GCA_050303335.1 Candidatus Micrarchaeia archaeon | reverse complement strand
GTATTTCCCGAAGCCGTCTATTATCCCCCTTGCAACAGGACCAATAGATACACCTTTCTTCCTGACAAGATAAAGCCTGTTTGCACGGTTGCTTCCGTCGATCGGATCGCCCTGCGGAAGGCCGTGGACCGGATCCGGAAGATACCAGGATTCACTCTTTTTGGGAAAGCCATTCACGATATCTATGTTACTTGAATGGACAATGCAGTATCTCCCTTCGCGTTCAATAAAATAATCCGGATGTTCCGCAACAAGGAGAACATTCCTTGCTCCCTTGAATTCGATCGGAACAGGAAACACCCACCTGCTTCCGGTTTTGGGATCCTTGAATTCGATGCTGTTGCCAAGTTTATTTCCTGTCCTTTCATGCGCCACAAATGTCCCGCTGAAGCAGGGGTATCCGCCTGGAATCGCGACGCGGTTGCTCGTCATTACCGACCCAAGGGACTTGTTCGATGCGATGACAAGGTTCCTCTCATCTGCCAGTTTCAATGAATTTTCAAATGTAACATGGGTATTCCTCTCAAGGAACAACTCAAGGTTCGGCCCCCTGACCCTAGGGGTAGGCCTGGTTTTTTGCATCATAAGCATAATTTTGGAGTGAAATATTTATAAACATGAGAGAACATTACATGTAACTAAAACGTCTGATAGTAAGACTGCAAAAGCCATGCTCGCTTTTTCTTTTACTACCACAAAAAAGATAGATTTAAATATAATAATTGTCATAATTTATGTAATAAGGTTGATTGGATGCCTTTCATACTGGAAAAACTGCTAAAACGGGCCGCTCCGGGCGATACAAAATCATATTTGGTTGGCCTAGAACGGGGAAGGCTTTGGGCATCCGAAGACGCTGATTATTTTGATATGAAAGAATGGGCAGACCTTTCCCTGAAAGAGATGGACGCAATCCTGCCGAAAAATGAGGAGCTCCATTTCAGGATACTCCAGCATGACGGCGAACTCGAGTGGGGAGCCTATGTCAGGGGCTGGGTAGAGGGTGTGAAGGAGATAGCATCAAGATATTAATTTTTCCATTTCTATTACCTCCAGGGAGGTATTATGAGATATCTATTGTTTATAGCAGCAGCCATCCTTTTGCTTGGCTGTACAGGAGGAGAAGCCCCGACAAACGAACAGCCCACAATTCCGGATGTGAAGCTTCCGGGAGAAAGCTGCGATCAGTCCTATTCTTTTTCAGAAATTGATGACGGAACATTCGGAAAGACTTCCAGTCTGGTTGCCACAGTAACATGTGCCGGAGGAAAAAGCCTCATTACCAAGATTGACGGCAAGGCTGTCGGCTCGACAATGATTGAAAGCAATGAGACGACAGTAATTGACCTGGATGTCCCGGGAATCAAGGACGGCGAAGTAAACCTGGAAGTCGATCTCGATGGAACTACTGTTTTCCAGAGGTCGTGGGACGTCGCGATGCTGGGGCATGCCGATACGCTCGGAACGAACTATGATACAGTTTCATTCAGGGAATGGCTTGCTGTCAAATTCAACATCGAGGAAAAGGTCGATGTCGGGCAGATCCGAACATTTATGAGAAGGCAGAACCCGAAGACGCTTCCTAATTCCATGATCGTTGCCGAGATCAGGGAGAATGACGGGAATGAACCTGGAGATGTGATCGGCGGCCAGGAGATCGACATAACGGAAACGACACTTACTGCCAACTGGATCAAATTCGACTTTGACGACAAGGTGAGACTCAATCCGGGCGAATACTGGATTGTCGTTCGGATTGACCAGGTGGAAGACACTACGCTTACAAGCGACACCGTAACGATCCATGCGACAACTATCGACAGGGAAAAGCCAGGAAACGATTACACAAGAAAGATGAGCCTCGATGTTGATCCGATAACAGGAAAGGCGAGCGAAACGTCATGGACGGATCTTGCCTATGACAAAACCTACAACATCGTCTTGTCTTCAGGATGATCAATTTTCCTCGCTATTTTTTTTAATCTTTCAAATCTTCTTTTTATGTCCGATTCCATATCCTCAAGAGTGTGTTCCAGGGTATCTGCCCGGAGAAAATAGCTTCTTCCTTCCTTGACTACGAGACCTGATCTCTGGAAAAGGTTCAGGTGATAGATGATTGCTGCCTGGCTCACTGTCCCGAGTTCGGCAATATCCTTGGAGGATATTCCCTCCCCTGAAATGGTTGCCTTCACGATCGCACGGAAAACAAGCTTTCCCACCTCATCCCTTTCATCTCCCAGTCCAAGGGATTCATATATATGGTCCAGAGCAGTGTCATTGTCATCCTGTTCGGCAGGTACACCGACGTATCTGATAACGATTTGCCTGTACTTTCTGGACATGGGATTATAAGGGAAAGAAAAATTTAAAAATATTTCTAAATATTAAACAATTTGTTAAAAAAACCGCAAAAACATTAAAAATATTTATTTTCTGTAAAAAAAGTGGGTGATAAAATGGGACTACCGGCAAAATATGACCCGTTTGATGAAATGAGGAGAATGCAAAAGGAGATGGATGAGATGTTTGCCTCCTTTTTTGACAGGGGCACTGACCGATCCATCGTGGAATGGGGACCGAGGATTCCCCTTGCAGATGTCGAGGACACCGGGAAGGCGATAAAGGTCACTGCAGAACTTCCCGGACTCAATAAGGAGGACATAAAAATCCAGGTCGGGAAGGATTCGATCGAGATAAGTGCAGAAAGGAAAGATACAAAAGAGGAGAAGGAGAAGAACTTCTACCATTGTGAAAGAAGCTACTCCAGTTACAAGAGGGTATTCAGGCTTCCGCAGGAAGTCGATCCTGAAAAGGTCGATGCTGAATACAGCGACGGGGTATTGACTGTCACGATGGAGAAGATTAATCAGAGCGACGAGAAAAAGGAGGTAAAGATCAGATAACTTTTCCTTTTTTTAGGGTGTAATAATGACTAAGGAACTGCCGAATGAAGAGAAGAAGGAGCTGCCCGAACATACGGACAGCAGGATGATCGAGCACGAGGAGGTCAAGGAGCTGGAGGGCCCGCAGAAAGTCAGGGAGCTTGAAGAGCGGCTGATCAGGCTTGCAGCGGATTTCGAGAATTTCAAGAAAAGGACCGAAAAGGAGCACATCCAGATCAAGGAAAATTCCGGGGCGAACATCATACTCAGGATGCTTCCGATAATTGATGAATTCGGAATCGCTCTCAAGTATGAGGGCAACGACCAGGAATTCAGGTCTGGAATAATTATGATATTCGACAAGCTCATGTCCCTGCTCAAAAGCGAGGGGCTTGAAGAGATGAAGGATGAATATTTTGATCCTCACAGGCACGACGCGATAAAAACTGAGGACGGGGAACCGGGAAAAATTGTTGAAACTGTGCAGAAAGGATATATGTTCAAGGGAAAGGTTTTGAGGCATGCAAAAGTAATTGTAGGTGAGAAAAATGAGTAGGATTATTGGTATTGATTTGGGAACAAGCAATAGTGCAGCAGCATTTTTGGAAGCAGGCAGAGCTAAGATAATCCCCAGCGCGGAAGGGGCATCGCAATACGGAAAGGCATTTCCTAGTTACGTCGCGATCACTAGGGACGGGCAAAGGCTGGTTGGCGAACCTGCAAGGAGGCAGGCAGTGACGAATGCTGATGGTACCGTCTGGGCATTCAAGCGGAAGATGGGAAGCGACCACAAGTACGAGATCCACGGGAAGGAATACAGGCCGCAGGAACTTTCGGCATTCATACTCCAGAAGATAAAGAAGGATGCCGAAGAATTCCTCGGGGACAAGGTAGAAGGAGCGGTGATTACGGTCCCTGCATACTTCAATGACAACCAGAGGCAGGCCACAAAGGATGCGGGAGAGATCGCAGGTCTGAAGGTCGAGCGTCTCGTCAACGAACCGACGGCAGCATGCCTTGCATACGGGGTTGACAAGTCAGACAAGGACATGAAGATACTCGTATTCGACCTCGGCGGAGGAACGCTTGATGTTACGGTCATGGATTTCGGAGGAGGGGTTTTCGAGGTAAAATCAACGTCCGGCGACACCCAGCTCGGTGGAACGGACATGGACACAATACTCACAGAATACCTGACAGACCAGTTCAGGAAGGAAAGCAATGTAGACGTTTCGAAAGACAAGCAGGCCCAGGAGAGGATCAGGGAGGCTGCGGAAAAGGCGAAAATAGAACTGTCGACGACGCTTGAAACGAACATCAATCTCCCGTTCCTTGCTTCGGTCGAAAACCAGCCGAAGCATTTCCAGCATACACTGACAAGGGCGAAGCTTGAGGATCTCATCAGGCCGGTTATCGACAGGTGCAGGGGGCCGATCGAGCAGGCACTGAAGGATGCTTCAATGAAACCAAATGACGTTGACAAGATTATAATGGTCGGAGGGCCTACGAGGATGCCGATCGTCCAGAAGTTCGTCGAGGACACCATAGGAAAGAAAGCGGAGCGTGGAATAGATCCCATGGAATGTGTCGCAATGGGTGCAGCCATACAGGCAGGGGTCCTTACCGGAGAAGTGAAGGATATCCTGCTTCTTGATGTAACTCCGCTTTCGCTGGGACTTGAAACCCTCGGGGGGGTATTCACAAAGCTGATAGAGAGGAACACGACAATACCTACGAAGAAATCGCAGGTTTTCTCAACCGCCGCGGACATGCAGACTGCAGTTGACATACATATATTGCAGGGCGAAAGGCCTATGGCAAAGGACAACGTCTCCCTGGGCAAGTTCACCCTTGTGGGATTGCCGCCTGCACCAAGAGGGGTGCCACAGGTTGAGGTGACTTTCGACATCGATGCAAACGGTATACTCCATGTAAGCGCAAAGGACAAGGCAAGCGGGAAGGAGCAGTCCATGCGCGTGACCGCACCCCTGAAAATGAACGACGACGAGATAAGGAACAAAATGGAGGAGGCGGAGAAGTTCGCCGAAAGGGACCGGCAGGAGTTCGAACTTGCAGAGGCAAAGAACCAGGCTGAAAGCATGGTGTACCTGGCTGAAAAAACCGTCACAGACCTCAAGGACAAACTCAGCAAGGACCAGTTCGACAAGATAGATTCGGCAAAAAAGAAGCTCCAGGACGCGATAACCAGCAAGGATGTGTCCAGGATAAAAGAAGAGACCGAGAACCTGAAGAAGGCGCTGACTGAGGTCGGCGCATCCCAGTACCAGCAGCAGGGCCCTGAGATGGGCGGCGCATCTGAAGAAAAAGGATACGAACAGATAAAAAAGAAGGATGACAATGTTGTTGAAGGGGATTACGAAAAGGTAGACGATGACAAATGAATATGAGATTCTGGGGATAAAGAAGGGCGCAAGCAGCAACGAGATAAAGAAGGCTTACCGCAAGCTTGCGCTCAAGTATCACCCGGATCGTAACAAATCCAAGGACGCATCTGATATGTTCAGGCTGATTACAAAAGCGTATAAGAAGCTGATCAGGTTCAGCCCGGCCGAATTGAATTTCGAGAACTGGGAATCGCGCGTGAAGAAGGATGTAGAGATCCACAGGAAACGCTGCATGATGTGCCAGGAAGGCGAATGCCCGATGGTAAATGAAGTAGCAAAGATTCTTGAGACGATAAAGGAGCACCGGGGAACCTGCAAAATCTGCAAGAAGAGCGAATGCGAGGCCATGACCATGATAAAGTCTACGGTCAACGTGATCACCGATACTCAGAATAGCTCCTATATGTGATATAGATGAAAAGAGACTACTATGAGGTCCTCGGGGTTGCAAAGAACGCGGGAGCAGACGAGATAAAGAAGGCTTACCGCAAGCTTGCGCTTAAGTACCATCCTGACAGGAACAAGGAGCCCGAAGCTGCAGATAAATTCAAGGAAATCAGCGAAGCTTATGCGGTACTGTCTGACCAGAACAAGAGGGCCAAATACGACCAGTACGGGCATGCGGGATTCGACCAGATGTACAGCCAGGAGGACATCTTCAGGAACGCCAACTTCTCAGGTTTCGAGGACATCTTCGGCGGCGATGATCCGTTCGGCGGGATGTTCGGGAACATGTTCGGATCAATGTTCGGCGGAAGGAGAAGGGGCGACTATGGTGCAGACCTCGAGGTGCATGTCCAGATAACGCTTGAAGAAGCGGCAAAGGGAACAAAGGCCGATCTCAATTACAACAGGACAAAGAAGTGTTCCAGGTGTTCAGGATCCGGGGCCGAACCAGGATCGAAAAGGTCGAAATGCAACAACTGCAACGGCCGGGGGCAGGTGAAACAGGCAAGGCGGATGGGCCCCATGGCATTCTACACGGTCACAACATGCCCTGAATGCAGGGGAGTCGGGGAAAGCTTCGACAAGCCATGCGACAAGTGCAACGGATCTGGAAAGGAGTCCGCGAAGGAGCACATCAAGGTGGATATCCCCCCAGGAATCCATAACGGCATGAGACTGCATCTTGAGGGGCTCGGTGAATACGGAAAGGACGGTCCGGGAGACCTGTTCGTACGCGTATTCGTGAAGGAACACAAGATATTCCACAGGGAAGGAGACGACCTCCTGCTCGATATGCCCCTGAGCTTCCCCAAAGCAGCACTTGGCGGGGATATTGAAGTTCCGACATTGTTCGGGAAGGTGACCCTGCATATTCCTCCAGGCACCCAGTCGCACACTGTCTTCAGGCTCAAGAACGAAGGGATGCCCAGGATCAGCTCTTCGGGAAAGGGTAACGAACTTGTAAGGGTAGTAATACAGGTCCCGAAAAAGATGAGCAAAAAACAAAAGGAATTATTGAAAGAATTCGAAAAAGAAAAACCAAAAGGTATATTTGAATTTTTCTAATCAAGGAAATTGATTATCAGTTCATCCAATGGCTCGGCATCATCCTTTGTTGCTTCAAAGAGATCAGTACCATGCTCGCTGTAGCCCTGGTAGATCTTCTCTATTTTCTTGGATGTCTCCATGTCATAGACCGCTTCCCTTGAAGTCCGGTCTTCTGATGAAGCAACTGCCAGAATTGGATACACATAGTCGTCCGATTTCAGTTCAACCCCCTGGTAATTGAGTCCCGGGGAGATCATCACTACCTTTTTGATGAACTTGACCTGTGCACCGGCATTAAGCGCTGATGTTCCCCCCATGCTTGAACCTATGACATAGTAACCTTCAATCAAAGGATAGTCATCCCTGAAATACTTTTCAATATCGATAAGGTCAAGCTTCATGTTCTTAAACTCGAACATGTCGAAATCAGTCCAGACACCAAGGTTGGTGCTTTCACCATGTCCCCTGGGATCAATTGCAACAACAGCTGCGTCATGGAATTCATCGTGGAGCCTCTCGATGAACCTGTCCGGATAGCTCCACCTATCCTCTCCGAGTTGCGGAACGAGGACTATGACTTTCTTGGGTTCCTTCTCTATTGACGGATAATACGTCCCGTGAATGAGCCATGACCCGCTGTCATAGACTATCTCCTGTGAATCGAGGCTTGATCCTGACGGCTGCTCCGGAGGAGCTACCGGATCCTCTACCACTTGCGTGTTCTCTTGAGGAATTTCCCCCTGGGTTGTTGGAGAATCCTCCTGAGGAATCTCATCCTGGATAGGTCCTGTGGGGGAATCCATTGTCGGGGATTCCGCCTGATTCGTAGATGTGCAGCCGAAAAGCAGCACTAAAACCAATAATAATACTCTCAAATCCTCACCGAAAATCTTTCTCGTTAATCTTTATTAATCATTCTGGATATTTCGAGGACTTCCTCTATGGTAAGGGTACAGACCCTCCTCGAATAGAAAGTGCCGACTTCAAAGTCCTCAATTTTTGAATCCCTGAGGGCATTTCTGACGGTCTTGTTCTTGTGGGAAAAAAGGCAGCGTATGATATGCTCGTCTCCTGCTGACAGCTTCCTGCCCGTGGGTACTAAACAGATGATTGCGGAATCGACCTTCGGTTTCGGGTTGAAATGCCCTGCACCGACAGTCATCAGGTAATCGACATTGAAGAAGATCTGGCTGGTAACAGAGAGCCTTCCATAGTTGGAATCCCCAGGCTTTGCCACCATCTTCCTTGCGAATTCCTTCTGGACCATGAGTATTGCGCGCTCTATTGGCAGGCTCTTCAGTCTGAAGATTATGTCTGATGATATGTAGTAGGGGATGTTTCCAACTATCACATCGACATCGGGAAGGTCGATCTCTAGAAAGTCGCCGATAATCAGTTCGGCGTCAAGTTTTTTCAGGATTTTTTCAAACCTCTGGTCCTTTTCAACAATGACCAGTTTTTCTGGTTTTCTTGCAAGAAGTGCCCGGGACAGCCTCCCGTCCCCTGCGCCTATTTCCAGGACCCTTTTACCCTCGATCTCGGCAAGCAGTGCCTCCTTTTCAAGTATCGCCCTGTTTTCGAGAAAACACTGGCCGAGAGATTTTTTCTTTTCCACGTTGGATATGGGAAAAAAGATTATTTAATTGCGTGCAGTTTCCCGAACCAGACGGACTGGTCGACAGCAGTGCACTGGTTGTGTTTCGGAACCCATCCTGGTCCAGTCAGCCGGGGGGATTCCTCAGGAACTTTGTTCCTCACTTCTGATTTGGGAGGCGGTTCAGGCTCTTTTCTAAGTTCTGGCGGATGGGGAATTACCGCATCATGGCCATAACTTGTAATTGCCACTGGAAGCCCGTTTTCTACCTGGTAATCAACAAGGGGTTTCGAGGAGCAGAATCTTTTCCGGCAGAGCATTTTAACAACCTCTGCCCGCTGGGCTCTTGTCATTCTCCTATGGGAAAACATGGTATTAAATCAATAATAAGATTTTAAAGTATGTGCCTGTCCCGGACTTTTTCCAGGATCAGGATCGAATCAATATGGCCATAAGCATAGTTTGCGGCACCGAAGGAGGTAAAATAATCCTCCCGGTCGAAGAAATGCCTTGCATCGTCCCTGTAGTTGAGCACATGGGAAAAAACAGCTGGATATTTCTTTTCGAAACCATATGACCTGAAGATGTCAATTATCTTGTCCAGCTTTTCAAGGTCCTTTACAGTCCTTTCCTTAAAGTCCATTTTTCCCACAGAATAAGTATGAGTGTCAGCAGCAGTGCACTTTTCCGCCCAAAAGGCAGTACTCGTAACACCGTGAAGGAGCTTAACTTCTGAGTTCGGGATGGGATCAGGTGTTTCCTCCTTCCTATGACCGCTAACAAATGAGATATATGGTAACGGATTTTTAAAGGTTTGTTTGTGCTATTCTAGTCATGAATGTCAAATATGTTACTGATGCGTTTAACGACATGGTTTCAGTGCTCAAGAAATACCCGAAAGAGCTTGCAGTGGATTTTTCAAAGATCATGATCCTTTCTATGATTGCGGGCATTTTGCTTGGGGTGGTACTGGTTGGAGGCGCCTTTGCTCTCGGATTTTCCGGGTTGGTTTCCGGAGAGCCCAATTACGTTATTTTGGCGGCAGGCTTTTTATTCGGCATCATAATGTTGATTGCCATCGGCTCGCTTACGACTGCATTGTCTGCGACCATGTATCCGGCACTCGTTGCAAGAACGCAGGGAAAGAAGATTTCCATAATACAAAAGACCAGGGAGCTCTTCGTGCCACTTGGAAAATATTTCTTGGTGGTCCTCCTTGGGGAGATGCTTGTACTTGCTCTTATCCTTCTTCCGATATTGCTCCAGAACTGGATCATCACCGCGATATTCGCATTCGTATTGATCATTGTTGCGGTTATAATTGTATTCCTCATACAGTTTGCAACTCTTGAGATCATATTCAACAAGAGGGGCGTGATAGAAGCTCTTTCCAGGTCGGCAAAGTTGGCAAAAAAGAACTGGGTTCAGGTCCTCGTGTACGACATAGTAGTCTTCCTGATTGCAGCCGGAATAGGGATTGCATTCCAGGTGCTGACCCAGATAATGACATCGATACTGGTCCTCGGGATAATCAATCCGGCATTCTTTGCAGCGGGAATATTGATCATATTACTGATAACGTTCGTGCAGTCAATTGCGATTTCCCTTGTGACCGTTCCATTCGGATACTTCTTCTGGAGGAAGCTTGCATGATTGAGGCGTGGGCAAGGGAAAGCTGGGATTTTATCAGCGGAAGATTCAGGAAGCTCTTCACTACGTACCTGAGGATTCTTGCAATAAGCCTCATTCCGGTAATGATTGCGGCAATCATCGGAGCAGGGTTCATCTTGTTCCTTCCTGGTACCCCTTCAATCGTGGTTTTCTTCGTCCTCCTGGCCATAGCCATGATATTCTCGGCTGCATTTGAGACGGTCTACATAACTACCGCAGACAATCTCATCCTTGGTAAAAAGACGGACATAATGGGAAGCTACTGGAAGAATTTTGTGCCGTTCATCAAGTATGCGCTCGTGTATCTTGCAATAATAATAGCCGTAGTGATCGTTCTGGCTGGAACATACATCGCAATAGCATTCAGTTCCGACAGCCTGGCAAGCATAGCGGGCGAAATCTTTGTTAGGCTTTTATCAGCGGTGATATTCTCCATTTTCTACCTGTTCCTGCAGTTCGCCCTTTTTGACATAATAGTAAAAAGCATGGGAACGATAAGGGGATATGGTGAAAGCATCCGCCTTGCAAGGAATAACCTTTTGGACGTTGCAGTGATCAGCTTCATCCTTTTCGTAGTCGAGAAGGTGGCAGGCATACCGTTCATGATTGTGGGCCTCATCCTCGGAGCGATGGTTTTCTTCAGCGTTGTCGGGACATACTCGCTTGGTATTGTCGGCATGGCGATGCTTGCAGTTTCGGGCATACTGGCATTTGCCGTTATTTTGCTCTTCGTGACATTCATTAAGGTAATAAACATAGCCGCACGATATATACTCTGGAAGAAACTGAAGAGGTAGTTTTATGCATCAACACTGGTCAGAGAACCTGGCAGACAGAGTCATTCAAGAGAAAAAAGAGCCTTATGTGATATCGGGCGGGATGACAACATCCGGACCTGTCCATTTCGGAACGCTTTGCGAGATGCTCTTTCCCAATGCAATAAAGATCGCACTAGAAAAAAGGGGGAAGAAGGCAAAGTACTATTTCATTGCAGACATCTTCGACGCATTCGATTCCGTCCCCATGTCGATGGAGAAGTACAAGGACGAGCTTGAGCCCCACCTCGGAAAGCCCCTCTGCAATGTCCCTGACCCGACAGGAAAGTCGAGAAGCTTCGGGGACCATTACCTTGACGAGGCAAGGGAGCTGATGAAGAAATTCGGCATTCATGCAGAAATAGTCAGGATCAACGAGTACTACGAACAGGGGAAATTCGACGAATATGCAAGGTTCTTCCTTGAGCACGAGGACGAGGCAAGAAGGATAATAGAGGAAACGAGCGGGAAGACAGAGAAGAAGGACTGGTCGCCCATCATGCCCATCTGCGCGAAGTGCGGAAGGATCGCGACGACCAGGGTGACAGCCCATGACAATGAGAATTACGAGTATGTCTGCGACAAGGACGTGAAATATACCAAAGGCTGCGGATTCAGCGGAAAGAACGCTATTGCAGACCACTTATACAAGATAGTCTGGAGGCTCCACTGGCCGAGCTGGAAGCAGATCTTCGGAACGAGCATCGAGGGGGCAGGCATGGACCACCATACCAAAGGCGGAAGCGTTGATACCTCAAGGGAGATCACGGAAAAACTCTTCAAGAAGGAGTTCCCCATACCGTACAAATACGGGTTCATACTGTTCCAGGGAAAGAAATACTCGAAATCAAAGGGAACCGGAATGGGGATAAGCGAAATAAGCAGGCTCCTCATGCCTGAAGTGATCAAGTATATGCTACTTAAGCCGGACCTTGAAGAGAATGTCGATATTGATCCCCAGAGCGACAAGATACTGCGGAAGATCGAGGAATATGAAAAGGCGTCCCAGATCGATCCGGCAAACGACAGCAACAGATCAGACCGGAAGGCAGCAATTGCGTTCTCGCTGAGTGCGGACAGGATGAACTGGAAGTCGTTCCTGGACACGCTGCTATACTATCAGATATACGGGGACTGGGAAAAGGTCAAGGAGATGACCAAGGACCCGGAAGGGGTCGAATACCTGAAGCCATATATAGAAGAATGGATCAGGATGAATTTCATGCCCGATGACTACAGGTTCAGGTACGAGCCGAAAAAGGCGGAAGGCAACGTGAGAAAATTCGCGGAGACGCTTGAAGAGGGGATGGATGCCCTAGCAGTGCACAATGCGATATTCGAATTCGCAAAGGCCAACGGCATCCCGCCCAAGACCCTGTTCGCAGAAATATACCAGACGATGATCGGAAAGAACAGGGGGCCCAGGCTGGGGAAGCTGATCGATGCAATAGGCGTCATGAAAGTAAAACAGGACTTGATCGGATGAGCGTCATCACAAAGATTACCAAGGATGATTTTGACGCAGCCCTTGATGCTGCCAATGCAGTTCTTGAGACAGGCGGGATCATAATATATCCTACCGACACAGTCTATGGAATCGGATGCGATGCAACAAACCCAAAGGCAATAGAAAAGGTCCGGAAGATAAAGGGGATAGACGACAAGCCGCTTTCCGTGATGGTCGGCGACTTCGGCGTAATCGAGTATTACTGCGTGACAGGAATCTGGGAGGACATAACGCTCAAGAAATTCCTTCCCGGACCGTACACATTCATTCTGAAAAAGCAGAGGGAAATCCCTGCAAGCAACACCGACAAGCTCGGAGTGAGGATTCCTGAGAACCTGTTCTGCCAGTTCCTTGCCCAGAAATTCGGAAGGCCGATCATCTCGACAAGCGCGAACAGGACAGGTGAAGAAGCACCTACGAAATTCAAGGACATCAGCAAGGAGGTACTTGATGCAGTGGATTTCGCGATTGACCAGGGAGAGACGAAATACCAGAAGCATTCCATGGTATTCGACCTCGTCGACCATAAGATGCTGAGAAAGGGCGGAAAGGACATAAGCCTTATCTAGAAGAACATGTCAAGCTTCTGCTGGGCTTCGTTTTCCTTCTTTTTTGCCTTGAGATCGTTGATGATCTTCGAGACCCGGTCTTCAGAGAAATCATGGTCGTCGACAAGGAGCTTGATGACATTCTCCCCATCAATTTCAGACCATTTGAGGTCAACGGGAGCATATGCCGGGTTCATGAATAGTTCTTCCACCTCCTCTGCGTCGACTTCGAACTCGTAATCGTACTTTTCCTTGACGTATGACAATATGTCATCCAGGCTTTTTTGTTCCTTAACGATTTTCAGGGCGGTCTTTGGCCCCACTCCCTTTATGCCGTCGTTGAAATCAGTGCCTATCAAAAGTCCGATGTGGATGAGATCCGCGCGGTTGATCTCCAATGAGTTCAATGTCTCGTTGAGATCGATCATTTCCGGTTCGACGACCACATACCGGTTCTGCCGGGGCACCTTCCTCTTTCCAACGATAGACAGGTTCCGGACCAGAAGCGGGGACCCGAACATCAGAGCATCGTAATCCTGCGATGCTGTTGCATACGCTTCGCCCTTCTGGACCATCATCGCAGCCTGGGCCTCTCCATCGGATGGGGCCTGGACCCAGGGTATTCCAAGATAAGAGAGCAGTTCCTTGCTTTCGGCAATCATTTCAGATGTCAGCCGGGATGTTGCCTGGGCATATTTTTTTGCCTCGGCATACTTCTCGACCTCAAGGGCTTCCTTCCATTTTTTTTCGGCATTGATCTTTACTTCGCGCCTTTGTGTCTGGACCTTCTCCTTGAGCCTGTGTGCTTTGCCATCGAAAACATATATGGGCCTGACACCCGCATCAAGGAGCTTGCAGTTCCTGTAGAACAAACCCAAAAGGTGAGCAGTGATATTTCCCTTGAAGTCGCTCAGCGGGGTTCCGTCCTCCTGCCTGATGGATGCCAAAAACTGATAAAGGATGTTGAATGCATCAATTGCTATGGGTTTTCCTGAAAGATCAGTTATCGAGAATGTCTTCTTTACCGCAAGATCCCCTAAGTCTACTCCCATCTATTTCTCCTTCGTCAGCATGTCTCCGAGTGTCGGCTCCTTGAACTGCACGGTGCTTCCGGCAGTGCTCGGGCCGCTCCCTCCTGATTCCGAATCGATCAATTTTATCCCAAGTTCCTTCTCCAGCTTTTTTGCGACTGGAATGGTAGGCTTGAGCCTCTCTGTTTCTATAGCGTGGAGGAAATTCGCCCTTTCCTGGATGCTTTCTGCAAGCTGCTCTATTGTGAGCTTTTTCTTCTGCCTCGCCCTGCGGATTGCATCTCCAAAGCCTTCAACTATCTCTTCTTCAGGACCTACGCTTTTTGGTGCCTGGACAATCGGCTTCTCGACATCTTCATCCTCCTTGAAATAGTGGAGGATTTTCCCGCTTTTTGCACAGCGGCCGCATGCAAGCAGCTTTGCTCCTTCCAGTAGTATCTGTGCTTTAACATTTGGATGTCCGCAAATATCACAAGAAAGATCTCCCATGCATATTTCTTTGTGGAATAGCTATAAAAAGACCTAACACCCAAAGCTTTTACATGATTCTATTAGCAGCTGTTGTCATATTGGCTTTAGTCGTATTCTGGGGAATTTTGCAGCTGGATATTCCCGGTGTCTGGAAATTCGGACTGGTATTTGTAGAAATGATCGCAGTGAGCCAGATATTAATCCGGAGGTACAAACTCTCAAGCGAAATGGGCCTCGTGCTTCTCAAAAGCGACAAGGGGATCGACCTTATTGACAGGATCGCCAGGAACAAGGGGATATTCACCTTCCTTAGCGATGTCGGGAACACCATAGCATATGGACTAATGAGCTACTTTATAACAAGAAAGCACGTGTCAGCAAAAAGCATGGCTCTGGGCATTCTATCCATACTCATACTATCCTTTATCGTGGCTCCGTTCACATTCGTCGTCCTGTTCCAGAGCCTGAATTCCGGGGGAACCGAAGTCGGAAGCATATCCACAGCCGCTGGGGATTTCGGGCTTTATCTGGTACTGGGCATATTGATCGCCGGAGGGCTGTTCCTTTTCATCCTGGCAGGAATTGTTTTCTATGGGGGAGTCGTACTGAATGCGCTTGCCAGCACCATAATATCAGGCACCAATGCGATAGCAACAACGAGCCCTGGAGGGACATTTCTCCTTCCGGGTGTCAACCTTCCGTTCTTCGAGGGTATAATAGCACTCACCATAGTGATGATTGTTCATGAGGGAGCGCATGCTGTCCTTGCAAGGATAGCGAAGATTCCGGTCGAATCCTCCGGAATTGTATTGTTCGGTATAATACCTGTCGGGGCATTCGTAGAGCCGGATGAAAAGAAGCTGGAAAAGGCCGATCCGGTGCACCAGACAAGGGTTCTTGTTGCAGGATCCACATCGAACCTTTTTTCGCGCATGATATTCTTCTCTTTGTTCTTTGCATTCGCTCTTGCAACATCCGGGCTCGCAGGAAACTTTTTTGTTGATTTCATAAGGACAACCCTTGGGCTGACCTTCGCGCTAAACTTCATAGTAGGGGTAGTGAACCTGCTTCCGCTTCCTCTTTTTGACGGCTACAGGCTGATAAGCGTGAACATCAGGAACAGGCTGGTTGTAAAGGGGCTGATGTACATTACATTAGTCTTTTTCATCCTGAACTTTCTTCCCTGGTTTTTTAGACCTTAGAAGGCCGAGCATGGAGTTCAGGTAATAGGAGGAGACCTTCTTCCTTTTTTCCTTGTCAATTTTTTCTTGAGTGGCCGTTTTCTGAACAAACTTCTCTGGAGTCTTTGTTTCCACGGGTTTTGCCGGGTGTATTTTCTCGGCTCTCCGGGATTTTGTCTTTTTCTCGATTGGCTTAGGAGCTGATCGCGGCTTTTTCTTGGTCCTATCCTTAACTTTTGGGATTTCCCTCGCGATTGCCTTTGGCTTTTTCTCCTTCGCTGCTTTTGGTACCTTTTTTGGAGCCGCCTTTGGCTTTTTTGTATTGGATGCCTTTGGTTCTGCCTTCTTTTTGGGCTTTTTCACGGCTGGCTTTGATTTTTTTGCAGTGGTAGCGATTTTGATCTTCTTTTTTCTGGCGGTTTTTGCCGGTTCTGCCTTCTTCTTCGGCACCTCAGTTTTCTTCTCGGTCCTGATAGTCTTTGGCTTTGATGCCTTGGATTTTTTTGCCTTTTCTTTCTGTCTTGGCGCCTTCTTATCTGCTTTTTTCGGAGTCACTTTGGGATCATTTGTCTTGGGCCGGAGGGTTTTCTTCCTGGATTCCTTTTGCTTTTTTGTCCTGACCTGTCCGGTTTTTTCGGGTGCTTTCTCCACTGTCTTTGGATTTTGGCTGGGTTCTTTTTTGTCCGGCGCCTTTTTTGATTCCTGGGGCTCCTTCAATTTTTCCGGAGCCTTCTCCTTCCTCGGCTTGTCTTCCTTGAAGTTCTCCATTATCTGATCCTTCAATGAGGATGATACCGGAATGATTTCTTCGGCAGGTTCGAACTGCACCTTGAAATAATCCCTGGCCTGGCAGTCGAATTTCCTGATATAAAGATAGGGGACCTTGACGGACGAGCCGTCCATCGGGATTACCATGGAACCGAGATCCGTATTGAATACCATTCCGGGCGTTTCCACAAACCTTTGAGGAACTTCGGGGTTTTTCTGGAAATATGCTGGTGCGAGTGTGATTTTTGGGGCGCTGAAATCGATTGGAGAATTCCTGCGTTCCTCTGCAGACCTAATTTCACCTGTGTCCCGTTCCAGTATGATCACGCTCGATTCGCTGAGCATGAGCTTGTTGCTGCGGAATCCGCCGTGTGCCTTTTCGAATTCGTCCCTGCCGATCCTTGTCGCCGCACTTTTGGTCATCTTCATTCCTGAATACTGGGCCTTCAGGTCATCGAGCTTCTTTGGATCAGCGTTGTTCGAGACGACTCCTATAGACAGGTCCCTGATGTTCTTTCCTATCTTCAGCTCATCCGCATTCGGAAACACCAGGTTCTCGCTCTTGTCCATTGCAATCGGAATCCCGTGGGATCCGACAAAGAAGTGGATTCCGCCATCGGCCATTCCTGATGCTGCAATAGCAGCTTTCCTGACGAATTTTGGATCCTTGAAATTTGAATAGTCTGCTTCTGCGACCCTTTTCCGATCTCCTTTTACCAGGAGCTGGTCTCCTATCTTTACAGCGACGATTTCAAATGCATTGAATTCCTTGTAATACACCTTGGCGACCCCGCCTCCATTCTCCCTTGCAATTTTGGCTATCAGGTCGTCTGCGGTTGCTCCCTGGCTTATATAAGTAGAATACGTCTTTCCATGGAGGGTGAGTGTTGCCTTGACAAGCAAAGGCTGCTTGAATCTTTGGATCTGCCTGGATGACTGTAGCTGAACCCTCATAGGGAGATGGATTCTGCATTTAATTTTATAAAGCTAGATGATGGGCCGCATCGAAAGCCTCTTGTTGAGGGAAAGCCTTTCGAAAGGGTTGCCGCTGTTCTTTGATTCGGCAAGCGATATGAGCTCATCAAAAGTCATCTCGCGCTTTTCGCCCGACTCGCGGTCCGTGACAGAAAGCTTCCCGGATTCGATCTCCTTTTCCCCGACCACGACTATGTATGGTATCCATTCCTTGGATGCCTCTCGGATCTTCTTTCCAAGCGGTTCGTCGCGGTCATCCACATCGACCCTTGCGTTGCAAGGCCGTTCTGCGAGTTCCAGGCAAAAGTCCTTCTGGTCTTCACCGACCGGGATGATTCTTACCTGCGTGGGCGAGAGCCAGATCGGAAGCATTGCCTTCCCGCCCTTCTCGATCCTCATTGCCTCACGCTCAAGCAGCGCATATATAACTCGCTCGAGCGAGCCGCTGATCGATGCATGGAGGATGTAGGGCCTGACCTTCGCACCCTCGCTGTCAATATAATTGATGTCATAGGTATCCGCGTTCTCCACATCTATTTGTACGGTGGACAGCGCGCTTGCCTTGTCCATCGAGTCGACGAAGTTGAACTCGAATTTCGTGATGAAATAAGCATACCTTTCCTTGAACATCTCCACAAGGATCGGCTTTCCGGCCTTCTTTACCATCTTCATATACCAGTCCTTGTTCTCGTTGTAGAAGTCCTCCTGGATCCTGAATCCTATTTCAGTCTCGAGATCCAGGCTGTTGTTCCATTCAAGTGACAGGTCGTACTGGTGCTCGAATTGGGCTTTTGCCTGATCGATGTTTCCGGCGAAGGTGTGCATATCCGGCATGGTGAATGCCCTCAGCCTCTTCAGCCCTGCAAGCTCACCGGACTGCTCCCTCCTGAAGCTGTACCTTGTCAGTTCGAAGAGCTTCAGCGGCAGGTGCTTGTGCGATATCACCATGTCATGTGCTATCAGAAACTGCCCGAAACAAGCGGCAAACCTGAGGAAGAGCTTCTTCTCGTCGCTGATAACGACATACTGCCTTGCAGGGAACCTGTTCAGGTATTTTTTCAGCGATGGATGCTCATAATCGTACATGAGAGGGGATTCGACTTCTGCCGCGCCGTCGCTTACGCAAATATCGGTGATCTTCCGCTCAAGAAGGCTTTTTAGGAGCCTCCCTTTGGGAAGGAACCGGAAGTTTCCTGAGTCTGATCCGGGTTCATAATCGATCAGACCGTGTTCCTTCATGATCTTTATATGGGGCGGCTCCTTGGCATATGCCCTAACTTTTTTGTCCTCATAGAATGCAAACTTCTTCAGGTTCGGGTATTTCGAAAAGTCGAACTTGTCCAGGCTATGAAGCTTCCCGTCAAGGTCGAGTATGTGAAATTTTGAATTGAGCTCGTTTTCCGCGCGGAGGCTTTTTGATACTGTTTCAAGATTGCTCGCCTTTGCACCCTGGGTTCCCGGTCCGTGGAATTCACGGGAGAGCTCGGAGAGCGGATGGCCCTTGCACTTGAGCGTATATCCCTTGTACCAGCCGAAAGGGGAATGGGCTGACTGGTAACCTTTTTCCTTGAGCATCCTTTCCGATTCTATGATGATTTCCTTTGCGACCTTGGGAGCGGATGGTTTGGATGATAAGTGTACAAGTGGATAGAGGAGGATATTTTTCGTCTTTACCTGTTCCGATACCTTCTCCACTTCCTCAACAAGCCTGGATGACGAAACATTGACGTCCTCGTCCCCCTCTTCAACTGATGTAAAAACTACGAGGACTTCATCAAACCTTTTCTTTTCGGATGATCCGATTTCCTCTGCATCCTTGATAGCCTTCTTCATCGGCTCGACTTCTATGTAATCTGAATGAATCGCGAGAATTCTCATTGTGATCTACCTTTGATGTAATCAAATACTTTGTGATTCTTAAATATCTTCACATAGTTTTTTATGAATGTAAGGAATATTGCCGGCCGCTCAATTGCCAGCCTTCCTCCTTTTCTTCTTGCCCCGAAACCGAGGCGCAGGATCATGATCTCGTCCTCCGGACTTGTATTGCGGAGGTACACTATCCCCTTCTCGTCTATGCCACCGCAGCCGTCGAACATGCCCGCCAGGTAATTTGCAGCATATTCATTGAGATACTTGAATCGCTCGAGCTGCTCTTTCTCTATGGTCTGGAAGAATTTCCTGTATGTTGAATGGTAAAAATAGACTTTCCCCTCATCGCTCAGGATCCTGTCCGATGTAGACAGGCCGGCATCGAGGATTTCTTTCGTGAAGGTTTCAACCACTTCATCTGATGCCCTGACACCCACTCCCTCGCTTGCCTTGTTCTTTCGCCAAAGTCCTATTATGTAAGATAATTCCGGAGTAAGTTTAACCTTCATCAAAAACCCTCAGTAAAGAGTTCACGCCTTCAATTTCTTCTTTTCTTCCTTGAATCCAACTGTTTTTTTCTGCGGGACAGGTATATCGACCCGCCTTGTTCCCTGGATGAATTCCTTTATCTCTTCTGCTAAAAGCTCATCCACCTGGGCATGGAACCAGCTTTCCGTCTTCTGGGATATGTATGCCCTTTTGAATATCCTGGATATTTCCTCGTTGTCATTCTTCGTGAACGGGTCCTTGTCCTCGCTGATTCTTTTCTCGGCTTTTTCAAGCATATCTCCGAACAATTCGATATCCTTTTGTGAGGCCCCTCCGGCAGCAAGCGCGGAAAGGATACCCTTTGCAAGCACTGTATTCCTTTTCCCTGTCTTCTTGAGCAGATTATCGAGCTTCTTCAAATCCTTCACTGGAAGACCGCCTTTCTTTGCAGCCTCCAATACCCTCCTTGCGAATTGGAAAAAACCTCCAATGAACTTCATAGAGAAGAAACTCGCAAAAAGTATATAAAATGTTGCAAAACCCTAACCAATTAAAAGCACAACATGCAAGGAATAATTGATGAAATATCAGGTTGACGTGGGAGAGGTTAGAAAGATCCAGGGTAACATCTGGGACCATATCAAGGGAACGTTTGCGTTCCGCAGGGGATATGGCGAACCTGTTCCTGTTTTTGGACATTATGGCGGCATTTTCAAATGCGGAAATGACCGGCTTGTGATCCACACTGACGGGGTAGGCACCAAGCTGCTTGTTGCAAACGACATGAAGAAATTCGACACTGTCGGAATAGATGCGGTCGCGATGTCGGTTAATGACATACTCTGCGTAGGGGCCATACCGCTTGTTGGAGTGGACTACATAGCGCTTGAAAAGGAGAACAACGAACTCATCTCCGAGCTGATGAAAGGCCTTGTTGCAGGAGCCAAGGAAAGCAACATGGCGATAGTCGGAGGCGAGACTGCGATTGTTCCGGACCTGTTGAAGGAGAAGGCCTTCGACCTGACCGTAACTGCAGTCGGAAAGGTCCAGAAACTCATTCTTGGAGACGAGATAAGGAAGGGCGACGTGATCGTCGGTCTTGAAAGTTCAGGTATACACTCGAACGGATACACGCTTGCAAGGAAGATCCTTGATGTAAAGGACTGGGGGCAGGAGATGCTCACCCCAACGAAGATATATGTAAATCCGGTCCAGGAAATGATGGATGCCTGCGATGTTCACGGTATCGCGCACATTACAGGAGGAGCATTTTCGAAGCTCACCCGGCTCAACAGGAACGTAGGCTTTGTTCTTGACCTTCCTGAACCGAAACCCATATTCAAGGAGCTCGGGAAAAAGGTCAAGGAAATGGACATGGTAAGGACTTTCAACATGGGTATCGGAATGGCGATCATCCTTCCGGAAGATCGCGCCGACACTGTCATTAACATTGCAAACAAACACGGCGTTGATGCAATGGAGATCGGCAGGATATCAGACAAGAAAGGAGTCTGGTACAAGGACAAGAATATTGCTTATGAGGGATAATATGAAACTTTTGGCGGGTATCGTATTGCTTTTGCTCATATTCGGCTGCACTTCAGAACAACCATCTGTTGTGGAAGAGAAGCCACCTGTGCAAAATGATACAATGGAAGAACCGGTGATTGAGACTAACGACTCGGTTCCTGGGATAATAGAGGTTCCTGATGAGGAGCAGGTCATCGAGGACAAAAAGGATGCGGGAATCGCAAGGTCGCAGGATGACTGCGCGACGCTCTCACCTGACTGCGGATCATGCGTTGCCAGGGAAGGCTGCGGCTGGTGCAAAGAAAGCCAGTCATGCTTCTTCGGCAATGAAGACGGGCCGAAGGTCAGTTCATGTTCCGGTTCCGAATGGGCATATACTCTTGCAGCTTGCGAGGGTCCAAAGGGCGGAGGAACATGCGACGACCAGTGGAACTGTGCTGACTGCCTGTCCGGAGAAGGATGCCAGTGGTGCATCCAGGGAGCAGTATGCGCGCCTGTCGATACCACTGAAGATTGCTTCGGCGGATGGATGACGCAGTCGTTCCAGTGCAACTATGCCTCAAGATGAAGTCTCGCAACTCCGCGGACTCCATCGAATTCCTTTTCTATTTTTTTAACAACTAGTTTTTTTCTGAAAATCGGGCAGTCCAGAACGAATGTTTCACCTTCGCCTCCTTCAAGTAGCGGATGGATCCCTGGAATGCTGGACTCTGTGATTTTTCGGAGGGGCGCGCCAAGGTAACTTTCATCCAGACCGTCAGCTGATACTGCTGTTACTATCACGTCGAAACCATCAAGTTCCTTCAATAGTGGTTCGTCCCTGTGCCAGAGCGGGCAATAGGTCGGGATTTCAAGCTCGTTTCCTATGGAATCTATCCTCCTTTTCTGGTATTCGCTGGCAATCGCCCCGGTCACTATTCCCTTCACATTGAGCTCTTTGAACTTTTGTACCAGTTGCTCCCTCCAGTTCTCATCTGTGGCATCTACAAAGTGATGCTCAAGGCCCATTACCCGGGCCTGGTCCTTTGTGAGGGACACGTTTGGATGGTGGAACATCATGGAATAATCCGGTGGAATAACTGATACAAGTACTGGATCGAAACCCTGGAACATTGCCCAGAATGTTGCAAAAACCGAATCCTTTCCGCCGGAAAAAAGCACAGCAACCCGCATAAGATATATTTTTAGCTGAAGAGTTTTAAGCATGATCAAAACAGTGATACTGGATCTTGACGGGACGATCTACCTTGGAAGAAGTCCCATCAATGGCGCGAACGAAAAGATCGAGGAATTCAGGGATGCTGGAATAAGGACGCTTTTCCTAACGAATTCAGGAACTAAAACCAGGCAGAGCATCTCACGGAAGCTCGGGAGGATGGGATTCAGAATTGAGGCGGATGACATTTATACCGGATCTTACAGCCTCGCCCAGTATGCGAAGGAAAACAGGATAAGGAGCGCTTATGTTATCGGAGAAGAAGGCCTTTGTGATGATCTTCGTGCAGCAGGTGTGGATGTTGTCGATGAGGATGCAGAAATGGTTGCAGCAAGCCTTGACAGGAAATTCAGTTATGAAAAGCTGGCAAAGGCACAGAAAATGATATTCTCCGGGGCGAAATTGATCGCGACGAACCACGACAGCACATTTCCTGTCGAAAACGGGCTGATGCCGGGCGCCGGATCGATCGTATCGGCAATAGAATCATGCACCAACGTCAAGGCCATCAGCCTCGGGAAGCCGAATCCATACGCATTCGAATTAATGCGGAGGGAAAAGGGGATTGAGATGGAATCTACTGCGATAATAGGGGACAGGGTTGATACTGATATAATGTTTGCAAAAAATTGCGGGATAAAATCTGTGCTGGTCCTGACCGGAATATCAAAAAAGGAAGATGCAAAAAATCTCCCTGATTACATATTCGAATCCGTTTCAGTCATCCATGATATCTGAAAGGGTCGAGGTCTGTTCTGTTCCGAATATCGAATCGTCGAGGTTTATATTCTCCTGCCTCGTTTCCTGGGCAGGGGGCTGTTCTACCTCGACTGTGCTGAAATTCAGCTGCATCGAGTTCCCGCAGCTTGAGCATTTCCCGGAAAGCATGAACTCACGCAGGTCAAACCTGCTGTTTATGTAAACATCAGCCTCTAGGCCGCAGCCTGTGCATTTCACCGTTCTTTTGAAATCGGTCACTGGATCACCGTAAGGCTATCCAGCTACTTATTTATAATCCTTTTTTCACTGACGATCATGTCAAGCGGGACATCAGTATGGTGTGACGGAAGTTTCTCGAGAATTTGGAAATCGTAGCATATGCCTATCTTGAATGACCCGCTGGTTTTCAGGAAATCATCGTAGTATCCCTTGCCGTAGCCTATTCTGTGCATGCATTTTCCGAATGCGATTCCCGGAACGATTATGATGTCAGGATCGAAATCTATGATCTTCGGATTTTTCGGCTCATGGATGCCGTATTTTCCCGGGGCCAGTTCATCGCTGTGTTCTGAGAGCTTCATCTCTTTTCCTGTGACCGGGACGAATACCTGCTTCCCGGAATTCCGGATCATCTCGTCAGTATGTACTTCGTTTCCCTTGTGGATGTAGAAGGCGACATTCCTGCTTTCCAGGAACTGCTTCGTAGAGAAAAGATTTTCCATTATTTTACGGCTAAGCGCGATGCAATCCGATTCGTCCATCGCATTCCTCTTTGCAAGGAGCATCTCACGCAGCGTTTTCTTCATGGAATGATGATGCTTGCTCTTTTTTAAAAAACCGCTACAAATTGGAATCATGAAATCAGTCATATATGATGGTTCATTGAAGATCCTTGACCAGACGAAACTCCCGTTTTCAGAGGAATGGATCGGGATCGGAAGCGTAGACGATGCAGTAGATGCAATACGCAAAATGAAAGTTAGGGGCGCTCCGGCAATAGGCGTGCTTGCTGCATATGCGATGGCGCTCTCAAAAGATCCAGGGAGCGATTCGATAAAGCTGAAGGAATCGCGGCCCACTGCAGTGGACCTTTTCCACGCTGTTGATTTCATGCTTGAAAATGGATGCACTCCCGCCAATGCGGAAAAATGGGACAGACTCAATGATGAAAAATGCAGGAGGGTAAGCGAGTACGGTGCCTCGCTGATAAATGATGGAGACAGGATATTGACGCACTGCAACACGGGATT
>JBNLBN010000019.1:0-24921 GCA_050303335.1 Candidatus Micrarchaeia archaeon | reverse complement strand
CTTTGATTCATTAATTCCCCTCCTTTCTTCATCCTTATCTTTTAATATCTCCTCTCTTGATTTTGGATGATATAGAACCATAACCCGATTTTCGTTCATTTTTTTCAATAGTTTTTGAAGTTCCGGGTCAAGAGGTTCATTTTTTTCGCGGTATATCAAAACATTCGTATCGAATAAAATTCTCACACCAGACCAATAACCCTAACTTATTTAATTTTTTATCATTTTTGATCTCATCTCTCTGAATCTGCAAAACGGATTTAATGCCCAAGCCCTATCTCCTTATGATTACCGCAGCAAGAGCCGCCAAAAATCCTCCGAGGAGGAAGGCGTATTCCGGCGAAATCTCCCACAGATATCCCGCGATCAGGCCTGATGGAATCGCTGCAATTCCCATCATCTGGAAGAGCCCGAGTGAGGTGCCCTTTATCTTCTGCGCGGAAAGGTCTGATTCATACTTTACCGCTGCATTCCTGACTATAAGTTCATTTTCCGGATAATTTTTATCGCTTGCCTGGATAATGAACTGATGAAGCTCTACGACTGGCTGGACAAGAAAAAGAAAATTCTTGGTAAAAAATCCGTCCGTATCTACACGTGCGGGCCGTCAGTCTACGATTATTCGCATATCGGCAATTTCCGGGCCCATCTCTATGAGGACGTGCTTGTAAGGTATCTGAAATACAGGGGAATCAGGGTCAGGCGCGTCATGAACATAACAGATGTCGAGGATAAGGCGATAAAGAGGGCGAACAAGCTCGGGATCACGGTCTGGCAGCTTGAAAAGGACAAGATCAGGCAGTTCTGGAAAGATTACGACGCTCTTGGTATGCTCCGGCCGGACGTTGTTGCAATGGCGAGCAGTGAAATCCCTGCGATGATCCGGCTGATAAACCGGATCTGCAAAAAAGGCTATTGCTTCAGGGAGAAGGATGGCATCTACTTCAACGTCAGGAAATTCAAAAAATACGGGAAACTGCTTGGAAAAAGGATGAAGTATGCGGGAATAAAGAGGAAGGACGATTACGCAAGGGAGGAAAAGTATGATTTCAGGCTGTGGAAGTTCCGCTCCAGATCGGACAGAAGATATTCCTGGGACTCCCCTTTCGGCAGGGGCCGGCCCGGCTGGCACATCGAATGCAGCGCGATTGTCATGCATCACCTGGGAGAGCAGATAGACATTCATTGCGGAGGCTGGGACAATATTTTCCCGCACCATGAGAATGAAATCGCCCAGACGGAATCCGCAACAGGAAAGAGAATGTCGGAATTCTGGCTGTATTGCAGGCATCTTACACTGAACAAAAGGAAGATGTCAAAGAGGACAGGAAACGTCCTTTTCGTCAAGGATCTCAAGAATGAGGGCATCCTGCCCAAAAGTCTGAGGTCCTTCCTTTTATCGGAAAGATACAGGAGCAAACTCGATTTCAGCAAAGAGGAGTTCAAAAAGAGGGATGTGCAATGCCAGGAATTCCGGGAATTCTACAAATCATTGAAGAAAATAAGGAGAAAAGGATCAGGAGAGTGCGGGAAAAAACTTGCAGGAAAAATCATCCTCGATTTCGAGAAAGCAATGGATGATGATCTTGACACCAGGAAAGTCTTCCGGAATCTTTTCCGGGCCTCCAAGACCGATCTCTCGAAATTGAGCAAAAATGATGCAAAAGAAATGGTAAAAGCAATAGAAAAAATTGATAATGTCCTAAGGATACTCTAGAACTCCAGGGTTCCAAGGCCTCCTGATGCCTCGACAGTTACTGGTATTGTAACACATCCGTGAGAATCGGCCTTTCCAATTATTTCCATCATTTGCTTGGATTGGATGTTTTCGGTGAGGAAGACGATTTTACCTGCAGCTGCAACCTCTCTTGCAAATGGCGTCATAAAATGTTCATTTTCCGGCACATCGACGTATATGATTACTGCAGCTGCATTGGAAAAGTCGGAAGCCTGAAGACTGAGGTTCCTGATGTCAGTTCCCTTTATCATAGTAACATAATTGTTATTCAGCACGTCGAAATTTCTCTTTCCTTGCCTGTTCATTCCGTAATCAAATATGAATTTGGAAGCCGTAACCTTTCCTGTATTGAGTGCACGTCCTTCAAGCGCTCCATGCCTTTCCGGAACTAGTTCATTCTCGATATTGGTTACTGCCATCACCTTGCGGCCGGATGATTCTGTTACTGCCCAGTCCAAGATCAGATTCTCCCTGCCGAAGCTTTTCAGCCTCCCGAGCCTTTCAAATACAAAGCTGAGCGTTTCCTCTCCCAGTTCCGGCCGGTATGATAGGTCTATTAGCATAGTTGATGCTCCGTTTACCTGTATCAGCCTTGATTTCATGTCTGCAAGTTTCGATACAGGCGTCTTGTCGCCGAGACTGACCTTTTTCCTGCCCTCTGAAGGATATCCGAGATCCACGCTTGTTGTGATCTCGCTTCCAATGATGGCCCGTCCGGAATAGAGCGGTCCGTAGAGCAAGCCATAGCCCCTTGCATCCTTGTAATCCCCAAATGCCGGCTGGATATAGACGTCTCCATAGCTGTGCGTCATTAGGAGGCTGCAGATGCTTCCTGCAACGGAATCCAAATCATCCGAGAGGGGGTAAATTCCTCTTTCCAGCCTGCCGTTTCCTGATTTAGACACGCTTACTGGTACCTTTCCGAATTCCTTCAATGATTTTGCAAGCTGTTCATTGTTGCAGGCAGAGCTCCTCACCTTGTTTCTGCATATTTCCTTTGCAAAATCTGATGGAAGGAAGATCCTTGGGACAGTCACCATTCCTGCGCCGTTGATACTGATAATCATGCTCTCCAAAGCACTTCTCTCCTTACTCCCTCCTCCAAAAATCGTTTCGCGGAATCCAGTCTTTGAAAAACAAACGTGATGGGGTTTGGGAACCATGGATGTAACACTAGCTCTTTTCATGTGTCAAATATTATACAGAAATGTTTATAAATTTTATATATAGATTTTATATAGAATTTTTCTACCTTACTTTCCTAACTTTTACGACTGGATGCCCCGGAACCGCGATTATTCTGTGGGTCGCTGACTCATGTGTGCACCTTCTTATGTGTAGCCTGGCGCTGTTTCGCACCTGCGGAAGGACATCCTTGTTTTCAGAAAGCGATGTAAGAAGGTACATGTCCCCCCTGTTTCTCTCTATCAATTTCATTCCTGCCTCGTATTTCAGCGTATCTGGCGCGTGCTTTGCCAATGCCTCGAGGATCTTGTCGTTGCACCTTTGGCTTACTATTCTTGCAATTTCCCTGATGAAATTCTCGGGCAGCTTGTTTTCGTATATAACGTTCAGTAGATTGTCCAACGGATGATTCTGGAAAAGAGCCCTGATTGCAAGGCATCTTGATTTGTCAGGTATCTTGTCAGAAAGAGCGGCCCTTTTAAGCGATTTAATGTCTCCCATGCTCTCTGCAATGGTTATCGCCCTTCCTGCCGCTTCCAATTTCATCTGCTCATTTATGTCTGATTCTGCCATGTTCAGCATGAAATCGGGATCCATATTTCTCCCGAAATTTGCGATCATCTGGGCATACGGGGTTATCGATCTTCCGGAATTTACCCTGTCATATTCTTCCCTCTTCTGCGGATCGCTAAGGATCTGGTGGGCCTCGTTCAACTCCCTGAATTTCTCCTCGCTTCCCCCTGGCTTGTCCGGGTGCAGGATCTTTGCCAGGCTCCTGAATGCATCGTTAACCTCGGCTGTAGTTGCATCACGCGGTATGCCTAGTATTGAGTAGTGGTCTTCCATTGAATTATTTTATGGAAATATCTGTTTTTAAATCATCCGAGCTTTGCAAGTTTTCCTTCCCTTCTTGCGGCGTTGTAAAGGAGGGTATTGAAAAAGTACGCTATCACGAACCACACAGCAGTGGTTGCTGCAAGCATGAAGTAATCCACCTCTGCAAATCCGAGCATTGATTTGAGCAGGTTGAAAGCATGGGTCGTCGGAAGAAGGTTGATGTACGGGATCATGTACTCCGGGTAGACGGAATCGATGGAGAAATACACTCCTGAAAGGAGTACTATTGCATCCGGGACAATGAATGCCACAGAAAAAGCGTCCTCCTTCTCCTTTATGTAGTATGCGGCGCCAAGGAGGATCAGCCCGATGGTAAGGCTTGTAATCCCAAGGACGATAATTGACGTGATGAAAATCCCCCAGTCAACTATCTCGAATCCGTAGAGGATGTTGGTCAGGACTAAGTAGAGGAGTATCACGAACGAGGCCTTGGCGAATCCGGAGATGGATGCTCCAATCGCATATTCGAGCCGGGAAATCGGCGAGATGAAGAAGTGGGCAAGTGATTTGGACCAGTACTCCTCCACGAAAAGAAGGACCATTTCATGGCTGATGAAATAGACTACACGCCATCCCATCATACCGAGGATTATGAGGTTTATGAATTCCTCCCCTGCACCGATATAATCGGCAAAGAAAGTGAGCGGGAAAAGATAGAGCAGGGGCCAGATGGTGAGGTCGAAAATCCTGAAGGTGTTCCTTTTTATCGACTTGATCGATTTGTAGATCTGCGAGTAAATCCTTTCAAACATTGTTACCCCTCATGTATTCCAGGTATGTCTCCTCGAGCGACGGTTCAACCTCTCCAATGGAATGTATGCGGCATTTCGTGCCGGAAAGGGTCTTCAGCACCTTCTTCATGTCATCCCTTACCGTTACCTCCAGGGTCTTTTCGCCGATCTTCTTAACCGCGTATCCTCTGAGGCTTCTTGCGGTTTCTTCCTGATCGTCCGTCACTATCTGGATCTTCTTGCCGTTTCTTATCTTCTTTTTCAGCTCCTCTGCAGTTCCTACCGCGATTATTTTTCCTTTGTTTATGAATGCGATCCTGTCGCAGAGCTCCTCGGCCTCCTTCATGTTGTGCGTGGTGAGGAGAATTGTCCTTCCCTCCTTCTTGAGATTGCCGATCAGGTTCCTTATGCTTACTGACGATTCGACGTCCAGGCCGACGGTGGGCTCATCGAGGATTATTATCTTCGGATCGTTGATGAGCGCCTTTGCGATCATGAACCTTTGCCTCATTCCTGATGATATGTCTGATGCCTGCTGCTTGAGGAAATATTCGCTGTTTGTGAGCCTTGCCACTTCCCTGATCTTCGAATCCTGATCGCGGATTCCATAAAGGTAGGCATAGTACTTGAGCGCCTCCTCGCACGAAAGGGAATACGGCACCCCAGTGAAACCGGAGACCACGTTGATTATCTTCTGTATCCGCGTCGACTCCTTTGCACAGTGCATGCCGTATATCTGAGCGTCCCCAGTTTCCGGAGTGACTATCCCTGCCATTATGCTGATCAGGGTGGTCTTTCCAGCTCCGTTGGGCCCCAGGAGCCCGAAGATCTCGCCTTCCTCTATTTCAAAGGAGACATCAGTAAGCGCGTTGATGGATACATCTGCACTTGAAAATTTTTTTGATACGTTCTCGATTTTTACAGCCGGCACATAGTGATATCCATGTTCCTTATTAAAAAATTTGGGGAAACCGTTTTAAAGAAAAATTATCCAAAGCGATCCATGAAGCTATTAATCCTTCTCGCTGCCGCACTCATGTTTTTAGGGTGCACGGCCCAAAATACGATAGAAGAAACCGAAGATTCCATGACAGAAACCACAGTGGAAGATACCGGGGATTCGATGGTTGATGAAAAAGCCGGAGACCAGATGCAGGAAACCGGCGATTCAATGGAAGAGACCGGTGAATCCATGACAGATGAAACTACTATGGAACTTGGAGGTTCATATGTTCCGTTCGAAAAATCAGCATACCTGCAGGCAAGAGAGGACGGGAAGAAGATCTTCCTGGAATTCTATGCCAACTGGTGCCCGAGCTGCGCTCAGCAGGAGCCGGAAATAGAATCTGCATTCGCGAAGATAACCGATCCTGAAATTGTCGGATTCCGCGTCAATTACAAGGATTCCGATACCGACCAGGATGAAGTGGATCTTGCAAGGGAATTCGGGATCACTTACCAGCACACCCACGTACTTATTAACAGTGAGGGCGATGTGGTAATCAAATCACAGGAATTCTGGTCCGAATCCCAGGTCCTGGATAAGGTGAATACAATTGGCTGAAACAACTGTAATCCTGGCTTTTGTGGCAGGAATCGTCTCATTTTTGAGCCCGTGCATCCTGCCCCTCATCCCTGCATATCTCACATTCCTTGCAGGAACGACCATCAAGGAGAAATACTCCCCGGAACTCCGTTCAAGGATATTCCTTAGCAGCATATTCTTCGTTCTTGGCTTTTCACTGGTCTTTTCCATCGTGGGAGTGCTTCTGCAGAGCGTCCTTTCGCAGATAGCATATGATGTCCAGACCTATCTTGGATATGTGGGCGGAATAATCATAATCCTCTTCGGACTTATCCTCCTTGGGGTAGTGAAGATCGATGCGCTCCAGAGCGAGCATAAGATACACATGAAGAAAAAGAACACGTCATTCCTTACATCGTTCCTCTTCGGGGCTGCTTTTGCAGTGGGATGGACCCCATGCGTGGGCGCAGTTCTTGGAGGAATTCTTACGCTTGCAATTACCGAGCCCGGATCAGCGCTTCCGCTGATGCTCTCGTATTCGCTCGGACTGGGAGTCCCATTCCTGATCACCGGTCTGTTCGTTTCAAGGGCAGGAGGGCTCATCAAGGCAATCCAGCCCTACCTGAAATGGCTGAACATAATATTCGGAATCGTCCTGATCATCCTGGGTGTCCTCGTGTTCACGAATACCCTCTCGATCGTGGCAAGTTTCGATCTTGTAAACGAGGTAATCTCATGAAGGCGAATGATCCCCTGACAATCGCAGTGGCGATAATCATCATTATCGGTACGATTTACTTCATAAGCACCCTGGCGCCAAGGAGCCAGTCCATACTTCCTCCTGTCCAGCAGGGTGAGCATGCACCAGGCCTCCAGGGAATCCAGGGGTATATCAACACCGACGAAAACATCAGCATAGAAAAGGGCAAGGTGGTGCTGGTCGATTTCTGGACCTATTCCTGCATAAACTGCATCAGGACACTTCCCTATCTTACTGCATGGGACCAGAAATACCGCGATGACGGCCTGCTAATTATCGGAGTGCATTCGCCGGAATTCGAATTCGAGAAGGACTATGACAATGTCTTATCCGCAGTAAGGAAGAACAACATACAGTACCCTGTGGTCCTTGACAACAATTTCGAGACCTGGAGGGCTTACGGCAACAGGTTCTGGCCAAGGAAATACCTGATAGACATCAACGGCAATATCCGCTATGACCATATTGGAGAAGGTGCCTACGAGGAAACGGAGCGCGTCATACAGGAGCTTCTTGCTGAAAGGAACGCAACGATCGATGACTCTCTTGTATCAAGCGATATTTCGAGCGATGTCGATTTCACCCAGCCGAAGACACCCGAGCTTTACCTCGGATATGACTTTGCAATACCCCGTAACCAGAACATCGGCAATGGCGGATTCCTTCCGACACAATCAAAGAACTATATTCTTCCGGATGAATTCAAAAGGGACACAGTGTACCTTGAGGGCACCTGGAAAAGCAACGGCGATTTCATCGAACTCCAGTCGGAAACCGGAAAGGTTGTCCTGAAATACAGGGCCAAGGACGTGAACATCGTAGCAGGCGGAAACGCAGAGCTGACTATCAGAAACGGAGATGAGGAATCCTTTGTGACCGTGGATGGCAATACGCTCTACAATGTCGTCGCGAACGATGGTTATGTAGAAGAAGTCCTGACAATCGAAGCAAAAGGTGACTTCGAACTCTACACGTTCACATTTGGATGATCTTTAAAACATTTCCAGCCAGAATATACTATTGATGGGTAACAGGGTTACGACTAGGAAGGATTACGTCAAGAGGGTATACGGCCATATAGAGCGGACAATGAACGAATTCGACTCAAAGATGGGCGGCCATAACAGATACTTCAGGGGCCTGGATTCACAATTCAAAAGCGGATCAGTTTCAACCGAGGAGGCCCAGAGAAAACTGACAAAGCATGACCAGAAACTGCGCTCGACCCTTTCACGTTTCAAGTCCAGGATGTCAAAGCTCCTGAGCGTGCTTGATGATATTGAGATCAATGAATTCCGGTACAGGAAATTCGCTCCCCATTATGATCCTTTTATGGCGGACCACGAGAGGTCCATCGATCTACTGCTTCGGCAGCTTGTCACAATTGAACAGATAGGTTTCACAAAGCCCCTTGTCGGCGAATCCCTGGTAGAACTTAGCGCCGGTACGGGCACAGTGCTGAAGCTTCTTGCAGAAGCGCTCCCGCAGGATAGGGTGGCAGCACTTGATATTATCGCAAACGACCTTTCTGCGGAGATGAGGACATTCGCCCTTGCGAAACTCATCGGGTTCCCTTTCCGAATTGATTACACATCCCAGCCGATCGCGACTTTCGATGCCGGAAGGAAATTCAGGACGGCAATACTCTCGCAGACCCTGCACCTGATCTCAGACGGCGAGGTTGTAAAGCAGGAAAGGAAGGAAAATTACATGAGGGTCAATTCCGACCGGCATGTAAATGCCAAGTTCGTAGCTGTCGAAAATGCATACAGGCAGCTTGAGGACGACGGGACATTCATTGTCATTGATGAGCAGCCCGCACTACTTTCGGACGGCGGAGGGCCGATGGGGCCGAGCTTCGCCTATCTGTTCAACGACAGCCTCAGGGCAATATCATGGGAGAGGTTCAGGTATTCCATAATGAACCAGATGGAGAATTCGAGATTCGTGACACAGCTTATGGTACCTATAGATTCTATCCACACTATGCACCTGGTGGTATACAGGAAGGACCAGGACAGGGTCATCTGTCCGGAAAAACTTCCGGAAGACCGCGGAGTGGAAAGGGCTGAGGCAAGCACGAAGATCGTTTCCATGTTCCGTGCAATAGAGGATCTTTTCCTCGAGGGCATGAAGCCGAACGGAAAAAGCCCGTGGATGAGATTCCTCAAGAAGAGGGACAGCGAACTGTTCATTTCAGAGGAAGGTGAACTGCCGGAATCGGAAGTAAACTGCATCATACTGGACAGGATCCTCCACGGAATGGGAGACAGGGAAAGGTTCGACTTCCTGCAAAAGGCGATCGATGCGGTAAAGACAGGAGGATCGCTGATACTGATAGACGAATGGCCCCCGCCAAAATCATCGCCAAACCCTATAAAGAAAAGCACTCTTCGAAACAGCTACATGACCAGGTTCAGCACGCACCTTGATTTTGCCGGATCAATCAGGGTCCCGATCTCCCCGCCTTTCCGGAGCGGGATGTACGGCTTCGAATACAGGAAAGTTCTATAATAATTGACTCTAATTCATATGCATGATCGAAGCAGCATTGATAATCGGACTGTTGATAGTGATTATCGGCATATTCGCGATTCCGGCGCTGAAAATGAAAAAGGATCTTTATGAGAAGACGGGCAAGCATCCGAAAGGCCATTACATGGGGATCGGGATTGCCCTTGGCCTTCCCCTCGGCGTGCCCATCGGTATAGCTCTTGGAAACATATCCATAGGAATACCCATGGGGATGGTATTCGGCGTGGTCCTTGGATCTGTGATGGAACGGCAGCACAAGGATGAGCTGCGTCCTCTTACCAAGGAAGAGATCGAATACAAGAACAAGGCAGTAATATTCATAATCGCACTGCTTCTTCTCGGAACGCTGGCATTATTCTACTTTATGTAGCCCCATTCCCTGAATGCCTTCTGCAGCAATTTTTCATTTTCCTTTGATTTTTTCTTTACTTCCGGGTAATTCTTCCTGATGATCATCCCAAGCGTTTCCTTTTCCTCGATCTTCCTGATTATCCTCTTATGGTTTCCGCTGGTAAATTCATCCATGCCCATCACGCAGCCGGGGCAGACATCGTCAAGAACCGCGCTGTACTTGAACCCGTCAGATATAGCAAAAAACGGCGTCCCTGCAACTACTGCCATTATCGCGCCGTGCATCCTTCCGCTCAACACGAACTCGCATCCGGACAGTTCCCTGATGATATCCTCATGGCCCAGATTGTCTTTCAGTTCCACTCCGGTTTTTTCAGCGATCTCCTTCTGGAATCCGGCATCGTGACTGTCTGTTGGTATCAGTACTACCTTCCTTCCTGTTTTCGTTATCCTGTCTATCAGCGCAACAGTGTGCTCCATGTCATGGTTGTCTTTGGGGCACATGGCAATGCCGTTCCTTTTTCCTGCATCATTGCCATCAAGCGCGAATGCGAGGTCGGCAGTAACATGGACATTCCTGATCCCCATCTGCGCAAGGTGCTCGGCTGTCTTTTTCTCTCTTGCGATTATCAGGTCGCACATCCCTATCACCTTAGAGGCGACCAGCCTGTCCAGTCCGTAAAATGGCCCCATGCTCTGGGCAAGTATTACCACCTTCTTCCCGAGCATCTTTGCAAATAATATCTCGCTAAGGGACGTGATCATGAAGAATTTCGGGCTGATGAAATCCCCGCCCGGGCTTATGATTATGTCGCTGTCGAAGAATTCGCCAAGCGATCTGGAAAAAGGCAGGAACCTCCATCCGAACAGCCTGAAGAGGATGACTGACATATAGTTGCCTGATATGATAAGCGGATACATTATCAGGTCGAGGCCCTTCGGCTTATGGACCGGCCAGGGCCACGGGAAAACATCCGCATCGATTTCTGAAGGATGGGAAAGGAGCACGCTGATTCCGGCATTTTTGTCGATATTCCTGATCATTCTGATAGCGGATGACAGTATTGCACGATCACCCCTGTTGTTGCTCCAGCAATGTACGAAAAGAACCTTCATTCATTCCCTCATTTTACTATTAACCTGAAAGTATTTCAAACTCCCCCCAAAGAGCGTATCTTGCTCCCTACACGCCGTATCCCTGGGTGTCGATCTTCCTGACCTTCTTAATGATCGCTGCACGGACCATCAGGAAGAACGCTGCAATCCCTATTGGAAAAATGCTAAAGAGCTGCAGTATGAATCCGGCCATGTTCCTCAGCAGGGATTTTTCGCTGTCGATCCTGTAGACTCTTCCATTGAACCGAACATAGCTGTTTTTCGAAAGCGTGATTATGAGCATGAAATTCGGATCATACATTTCAACGAAAAGCACATTCCTGTTCAGGATTCTTCTGCAATGCAGGATGGTCAGAATTCCCTTTTCCATCCATGAGAGGATCACCCAGATGTAGGATTCGTAACTTGGAAGATTGTTGTACTTGAAGTGCGAACTCAGTTCGTAGCTGAAAGTTACATCGATATCATCAGCATCGACTACCGGCCTGGCAGTATCCGTTATGGGGTTCTTTTTGATTTCCAGTCCGGATGCGTCAAGGATTCCGTAAAGGTATGCATTTCCAAGTTCCTTCCTCCCTGATAAGTAGAAAGTCAATGCGGCAAAAAGATGGAAAAAAGCGCCGAAATACGCCCTCATGTAATATCCGCTGAGTATTGATGATATGAATCCTCCCCTTGCATAGCAGTATGCTCTGGACTCCTTCTCTATCACGATGGGTTCGTCCGTCATGTGCTGAGCTTCTGCCGAGACCCTCGCGATCCTGAACCCGTTTTTTTCCATCCTGTTTTTCAGTTCAAAATCCTCCCCGCCGAATTCAAGGGGAAGGAATGTCAGGCCGGCCTTCTCGAAAACATCCCTTGAGATCCCTCCGTAATGGTGGATCACGTCAAAGTGGAAGTACTGTCTCCCGTAACGGACATGAGGAAGGACAACCTTGTTCCCGCTTTGAAGGGAATGGACTATCTTCTTTACCAGGTTTTCTGAAACCGGCAGGCAATCATCGTCTGCAAGAATAATGTTTTTATATCCCTCATCAAGCGCAATCCTCTCGCCGATGTAAAAGGCACCGGCACACCCGCCCGATCCGCTTTCCCTTATGTGGAGTATGTTGTTCCTTTCAATGAAGCTGTCATTTTTGCCGTAAACTACTATTATGTTAAACTCCTTTATGTTCTGCTTCTCAAGTGCTCGGATGTGTTCTTCGAGCATTTTCATCCTGTCCTTGGTCGGAATGACGACTGCTGTGCTGTATTTCTCTGCCCTGGTGTCCTTTTTTTCCAGGATGAGCCTGTCAAGTCCGGGGGGCATGTGCGCATTTTTCATGGTTACCAGTTCTTCATCTTGAATCTTATCATGCTTACTCCCATGTGGTAGGTGTCCTTGAAAAGGTTGAACTTGGAGCCGTCCATTTCCTTCCATTCTATCGGGATTTCGACTATCTTCAGTCCTTCCCTCTGGGCGCGCACAAGGAATTCGGTATCCCAGAACCATCTCCTGCTCTCGACCCTGTTGATGATCTTCAGCGCGCTCTTCCTGAATGCCTTGAATCCGCACTGGTGGTCGCTTATCCTTGATCCGAAAAGAAGCCTCACAAGAAAATTGAATGACCTGCTTGCAAAGTACCTTACCATGTCCCTCCTGGCATCAGATTCGCTCAGATACCGCGAACCGATCACGATGTCCGCTCCACGCTCGATCAGATCGACCAGTTTCCTGATGTCTCCCGGGCTCGATGCGAGATCAGCATCCACGAAAACTATTATCCCTCCATTTGCCTGGTCTGCAGCATGCCTGATGGATGCACCCTTCCCGATTCTTTTCCCCGTGTGTATCACCCGGATGTTTCCTCCCTCAAGGGATTTTGCGATCCTGAGGGTGCCGTCGCTGCTTCCGTCCTCGCAGATTATTATCTCGTGGTCCGGGAGGTCCTTAGATAGCACCTTCCTGAGTTTCTTGACATTGGTCTCCAGAATGGCTTCTTCGTTGTATACCGGAAGGATGACTGAAATCATTTCTTCACCATCAGTGCAATCATCGATGCCGCGAGCCAGAGTCCGCTCCATGCAAATCCGTTGTTGTCAAATGCGAATGCTAGCATAATCATCACTGCCCCCAGCGTTCCTATCGTTTCATAGCCGATATTCTTCTTATAGGCTACCAAAGTCATTAATAGTATTGTCATGCCGCTGAGGATCGGATTGTCATTGAAGATGATTGCGGAAAAAAGCAGCGTAATGAGTATCAGCATCATTTCCTCACCCATGCCGCCAGAAGAACCAGTGCGGTAATCCAGCTCACAATCAATCCGGTGTCAAATATTTCCTGCGGATAATGAATGATCCTTATGGTGTCCCCCCCATCTATTCTGAATCCGTTTATGTATCCGAATATCCTGAATGGCTTCTGAACGGATACGAGTTTCCCGTCGCTGTAAATCCTTGCCTCGAAATTCTCGTCGAATGTCTCTGCGAAGGAGAGGAAGAAAGGGCTGGTGGCATTGGTATGCACGGTCCAGTCGTTTACATCATTTCTTTCAAACGAAACAGGTCCTGGCGGTTCTATTAATCCACCTTCGACAAGGTAAAATGAATCGAGCGAGCCGTTGCCCGTAGCAGTCAATATGGCCTTTCCCTTTGCAAGTTCAACATCATACTCATGAATCTGCATAACATCCGAGTCGATCGGGAAGCTGTAGTTAGAAAGGGTTATTGTCAATGACCCGTTTGCCCTTACCATGAACCTGTGATATCCGCCGTTGGTCATTATCTCTTTGGAGATGTTGCCGATCCTGGCAATAGCATTGCCGCTTGAGCGCTGGTCGGACATATTGTCTCCTCCGATGTCCTCGGCCTCGTAGGCGAATATCGATTTTTTCCCTTCTTCCAGGCGGTTCATGATGTATGAGGAATCATTCTCCTTTGACGGAGCGATTCCCTTAAGATCCGGATATGTGATGCTGTCAAGGTCGTCATAGTATACAAGGTCCCGGTATGTCCTGAAAGGGCGTTCTTTGATCGGGTTTATGCAGAGGCTCAGGTTTCCAACATCCTCGCACCCAAGATAGCTGTAGTCCATTGCCCAGCCGCTTCCCCCGAAAAAGTCCGTCTTGAATATTATGTATTTTATGTTCAGCACATCGAGCAGGTTCTTTGGAAGGTCTTTGCCCTGTATCCTTTCACCCAGTTCCCAGTTGTCATATCCTTCGCCTATGCCAAGAAGGTTCTGGTGGGTCTTGCTGGTGTCCCAGCTGCTTCTGGGGATGCCGTATATCCGTTCGATATTTTCCGGCCCGACCGCTATTGTCTTGTAGTTTCCAGTGATCTTTTCCTTAAGGTCCAGGTATTGCTGCGGAGTATGCACTGCATTGAAATTCTCGTTAAGATATATCCATGAAGGGCTTACTGCAAGGTTGATGATGATTATCGCGGCAACAAGGTAATCGTATCTCTTTGCGAGTAGCAGGGTGATCATCAGGAGGAGCGGGATCAGTATGCTCAGCCTCGCCCATTCCCGGAACAGCGCGAACATCTGCTCGAGTCCCGCATCCGAGATCTTGTCTACGAAAAATGAAATCGCGCTGACGTTGGTACCCTGGACGAGGATCAGGAGGATCACAATGGCCGCGAATGAAAGCGCCATCAGCGGAGGGTGTTTCCTGGTTTTTGCAAATGAAAGGAGGGCAACTGCAAAAATGGAAATGGAGCTCATCCTGAAAAGCAGGTTGTCGACAATGTCTTCCATGGCCACCTGGGGCCACCAGTTGTTTGAGAATGCAAGTGCATTTATCAGGTCGCCGTTTCTGGAAAGCATGTAAAGGTCGCCATGAGTAACTTCGATCGGATAAACCGTTTTTGTCATAATGCCTATGAGTATCGCAGGCATGTTCAGTAGTATGAATGCCGCAACCGGTAAAATCAGGAACACCAGCAGATCCCTTCTTTTTCCGTCAATATAGTGCTTTGCTGCTCCAAGGACGTGGAAGAATGCCAGGTATATGAAGGAATGCGGTATGAACCCGAAGAAGCCAAGAAGCAGCGAGTAGGTTATCATGTCCCTCCTGCTTCTGAAGAATGTCAGTCCGAATGACATGAAAAGGGGGAAAATCGCATATGTGAACCATATCCAGATATGGACTATCCGCTCGACAGACCACAGGTTGAGGAAATAGAACGGGATGAAAAGCATGATCATTAATGCGGACCGTTCATCATCCTTCTCAAGAATTCCGGCAAGCCGGTATATCCCGTAGCTTCCGATGATTATGCAGAATGCTATCAGCAAGCCGTAGAACTGGGATTCTGAAAACTCGAAGAAATCCGACAGCACAGTAAGTCCTGCAACCAGGAAAAACCTGTTGTTGTCTTTGTTATCCTGCCCATAGCTGAAAGTTTTCAGAGTAACATCTTTTCGCACCTCCGCAGAATCCTTACCAATCCTGGTAAAGAAATCCCCGAAGCTGAATTCCGATTCCGGATCCACGATGCTCCTGATCATCGGCAGGAATGCTACCAGTACTAGCAATGTTGAAAACATCAGGGCTAAGAAAGGCTTATTCACCTAACTATTTCTATGCCTATTTTTTAATTTTTATCTCAAATTAAGAACCAGATGAAGATTGCATTTTTCAACTGGAGGGACATCAGGCACCCTAATGCAGGAGGGGCCGAGGTCTTTGTCCACAATATCATGAGGCAGCTGGTCCTTGACGGCCACAGCGTGACCCTTTTTACTTCCAGATACCCCGGCGCGGCAGAAAGCGACGAGATCGACGGCATATCCCATGTCCGCTATGGGGGGAAAATCGGCATCTACATCAATTCGCATTCCGTCTACAAGAGCCATATAATGGGCAGGTATGATGTGATAATCGAAAGCATCAACGGAATCCCGTTCTTCACTCCGCTCTTTGCAAAGGAAAGGACAGTCCCGTACATCCACCAGCTGACGAGGGAAAACTGGTTCTCGGCATTGTTCTTTCCCCTTGCCCTCATAGGTTACCTTATTGAGGACTGGCTTCTTCTTCCTTACAGGAAATGCCGGACAATAGTCCCATCGCGTTCGACCGCGAACGACCTGAAGAGGCTCGGCTTCCGGGACATATCAATCATCCCAGGGGCGGCACAGATAGTCGCTCCTCAAAAGATCGAAAAAAGCAGCCGGAAGACGCTCATCTGCCTTGGAAGGCTCACAAAGTCGAAGAGGGTGGACCATGCGATCCGTGCCTTTTCCATATTCAGGAAAAGCTACCCCCATTCAAGGCTCCTGATAGTCGGAAACGGGCCGGAGGAGGCAAATCTAAGGAAGATGGCTGTTCCGGGGGTGGAGTTCATGGGATTCGTTGATGAAAAAAATAAAGCGGAGCTTCTTGCCAGTTCACACATTCTCCTTTTTCCTGCTGTCCGTGAAGGATGGGGGCTTGTCGTTCTTGAAGCCAACCGCTGCGGCACTCCTGTAATAGGCTATGATGTTCCAGGCCTTCGCGACAGCATCAGGAGCGGGGTTAACGGATATCTTGTAAAGGACGTCGATTCGATGGCGCAAAAGGCAATCGAACTAATCCGGAACGGGTATGATCAGGATGCTGCAATAGAATACTCAAAGAAATTCAGCTGGGAGAAATCAGCCAGGGAGATTGCGGGCGTGATCGGATGATAAGCATAGTCATACCCACCAGGAACTCGGAAAAAGACCTTGCTGCCTGCCTTTCTTCCATCAGAAGCCAGGACTTCAGGGATTATGAGATTATAATAGTGGATTCCTTCAGCAGCGACAGGACCGGCCAGATAGCAGGAGATTTTGGTTGCACCATGATCAAAGAGGACTCGATAACATCGAAAGCCAGGAATACCGGCTTTGCAGTTGCAAAAGGGGAGACCCTCATGTCCCTGGATTCGGACATGGTGCTTGAAGAAGGCCTGCTGAGCGAAGTCTCGCAAATTAAAGCCGATGCAATAATCATTGCTGAAGAAGGGATCGGAAAAAGCTATTTCGGAAAATGCAAGTCTCTTGAAAAGAAATGCTACCTAGGCGACCCTGATGTCGAGACTGCCAGGGTTTTTTCAAGGGCCGCGTTCGATTCCGTTTCGGGTTACAATGACAGCCTCCTCCTTGGTGAAGACTGGGACATCAACCAGAGGATTGCAAGGAAATATGCTGTTGCAAGGACCTCCAGAAGAGTATTCCACAACATGGAAAACACCGGCTTCATGAAGACCATCAGGAAATGCTACCGCTACGGAAGGAGTCTCCCGGACCTCCTGAAGGGGAATCCGGAATCCAAAAGGTTGGCGCAAAGGCCTTTCTTCTTCTTCAGCCGCTTCAGCATCCTTGCCGCAGACCCGATCCATGCATTTGGCCTTCTGTTTATCAAGTGCATGGAATATGCGGCAGTTCTTGCCGGTTTTGTTTCACGCAGGATCGGCATCTAGTTTTTTATATTATCTATCATATTCAGTTTTGATGAAAGTCTACATGCTGGCAGCCCTTCTTATTATGCTCCCGCTTCTTCCTGCAGGATATGTTCTCTTTCTTGATTTCCAGGTGGGCCCGAATTCATTCGCGCAGTTCGACGATCTTTACGGATACTCGGCAAATCCATACGGCGCAACGCTTCCGTTCAGGCTAGTTTTCTCTGCACTCTCGGATTTTATTCCAAACGATGTGATCGAGAAGGTCCTGCTCTTCGGGATTCTGTTCCTCTGCGGTTACTCCATGCACAAGGCATTGCCTGAAAAATACGGCGATTCCAGGTATTTCGGAGGCCTGCTCTACATGCTGAATCCCTTCGTCTTCATCCGGTTCCTTGCCGGGCACTGGACCCTCCTGCTTTCCTATGCTGTCTGGCCTCTTGCCATCCTGCAGTTTTCCAAATTCCTCAAGAAACCTGACCGGGATGGCATGATGAAGGTCGCGATGCTGACCCTGATTGCCTCAGTTAGCATCCACGGCCTGATCCTCCTCCTCATATGCTACCTGGCGCTTTTCATCTTCCATTTCAACAGGAAAATCCTTAGGCCGCTTGCAATGCTTTCCATTCTCGTAATCATCCTCAACCTGTTCTGGATAGTCCCTTCCATCCTGTTCTTCGACTTCCTCCCCCATAATGCTGAAAGCTATATTGAGGATTTCGGGGCAACGGACTCCCTCTCGGTTGCAAGCCTGCAGGGATTCTGGTTCAAAGGAATCGTTCTTACAAGCGACATGTTCGAATTCTGGTACCTTCCTTTCCTCGCAGTGTTCCTCCTTTCCGCATACGGGTTCTACCTGCTCCATGAAGAGAAGCCCCGCTTCGCCCTAGCCATCGTGGCAGTGTTCTTCACCGCATTCCTTCTGGCGGTTGCAGATCCGCTGGTTTCGCTCCTGGGTCCGCTTTCCGATCTCCTGTATTTTGCATTCCGCGACAGCCACAAGTTTGCAGGCCTCCTTGCCCTCTGCTATTCCTATCTCGGGACGGTGGCTGTCCAAAGCTTCGATCGCAAATACCTTTTCGCATTACTTGCAATACCCATAATCTTCAATTTCGGATTTTTCGGATTCCTGGGACAGATCGGAACCACACAATATCCGCAGGACTGGAATGATGCGGAAAGAATCATGTCCCATGATCCTGCAGAAGGAAGCATCCTTGTCCTTCCTCCGCATCTTTATCGGGATTTCGGCTGGATAAACAGCACGCAGAAGAACACGGGCGGTCAGATATTCGATTTTTTCTCCAGGGACACGGTCCTTGCCCTCAACATAGAGACCAGGAACATAGAAAGCGACAGGCTGGATCCCGTCTCGGATTATGTAGGCTATCTTTTCGAGAATCGCCAGTACATAAATGATACCGCAGGATATCTTCTTCCAACCGGTGCAAGGTACATCATGCTTTTCAAGGATGATCCCGATTCCCCACATTATCTCTATCTCTTCCGCCGGGCCTGGGGAGTTGAAAACATCGATCTCGTATACGAGAGCGGTTCGTTCTACCTGTTCCGGAACAGCCTGGTCAAGGGAAAGCTGATGGGCAGCGAAGGAGGATCCGTTACCTATTATGAAAAGAATCCTGCAAGCTTCCGGGTGGAGAAGTCCGAAGATCCGGAAGTGGTATTTGCAAGGCACAGGGAAATGTTCTTCAACGGGAAGGAGACCCGGAGCTTGGGCATTGCCAGGATATTCACTTTTGAGAAGGGAATACTCGAGAATCCCTATTTCCCGTTCATACTTATGCTCTTCATGCTGGCCTGGATGATCCCGGTCCTGTTCTTCTTTGACAGGGCAGCGAGCCTGATTTTCGTGCTGCTCTTCTTCCTCATCCTCTACGGCTTCATAATGCCCAATGAAATGGGCTGGCTGATCATATTATCCGCAATATTCGTCTTCATCAAAAAGAAACCAAGATTTATAAATGTTAAAAGTGCCTAATCATTTATTCATATGGTGGATACTATGTCACTGAAAATATTTGTATTTGTTGCCATGCTCTTGCTTGCAGGTCCTTTGGCCTACGCACAGTATGGGTATGGCGGGGATGATGACGATGATCCTGCAAACGAGGACATCAGCATTGCTGTCGAGACTTCCTGCGAGAGTAACATCGTTACTGTAACAAGCCATGGCGATGCTCTTTACAATGCCAAGGTTACCGTACAGGATGTAAACGACGGTCCTGTTGCATCGGGAAACACGGATTCGGACGGTGAGTTCGGATTCCAGGGTTGCGGATATACCGCAAGCGTATATTCAAACAAGGATGGCTACAATCCTGATACGAAGATTGTGCCCTTATTGTCCTGTTCCGAATGCGAAGGCGAACCTGAGCCGGAACCAGAGCCAGAGCCTCAGCCTGAACCGGAACCTCAGCCTGAACCTGAGCCGGAACCAGAGCCAGAGCCTCAGCCTGAACCTGAGCCTCCGCCTGAAGAGCCCTCATACACGCTTTCCTGCGAAGAAGGCGGCTTCCTTGAAGAAGTATCTGTCTGTACTGCAACCGTTGATGACAAGCCATGCGCAAACTGTCCTGTTACCATAAACAAGCCGGACGGCTCATCGGAAACATCCACTACGGATGAGAACGGCCAGATAAGGATACCTTTGGAAATCGAGGGCAAATACAGCGTTACCCTGGCAGAAGGCTCACAGCCATCCGCCCAGACGAACGCCCTGCCTGTTCCAACACCTGATACCGGTGAACCTGACACGGCAGCATCAAGCGGCGACGGCTTCCAGCTTCTGTTCCTCTTACTGCTTCTCCTTGTAGTTCTTGGAGGATTAGTATACTTCAGAGGAAGAGCAACAAAGAGAAGATAATCGGCTGATGGACTAGGTATATGAGGAGGGAATTCCTTCCTAATATGCCAAGCCAATTTTTTCTATTTTTGAATTCTATTTTTTCTCCAACATACATCCCCAGGAGCACCACTCCGAACCATGGAATCAGGGGATAATGGTCAAGCGCCATGTAATCCACTCTCACCAGTCCGAGGGGGAAAAGGAAACCTATGTCTGTGTAATGGACCTGCAGGCCAAGCGCTATTATTGCAAGTCCGAAAAGTATGTTCCAGCGCCCGAAGCGGATGAAGAAAGGAGCTATGGCAGTGGATACCGCAATCATGTGGATTATCCCGAATTTTATGTATCCCTCATGGGGATAGATCCATGTGACTGCTGTGATGGCAAGGGCGATGGTGCCAAGGAATGCGGCCCTGCGCAGGTGCCTGAAATAGTCCTGCTGCCTCCTTTCGCTCAGCACTATGGATATCCCGACAACGGCAAGGAACAGTGTCCCTATTATCCTCTGGAAGATGGTCATCTCAAGCGAAAATATGTTGATGTCTGCCAGATCAAGATACCACAGATCGAAGAATACGTGGTATATAACCATCAGGATGATTGCGGCCCCTCTTATGATGTCTACGTCTCCCACCCTGTCCATTATCATAAATTCATCCAATATTTTAAATAGTTTTTCCGCGGAAATTCCAGGATTCCGCAGAAATTTAAATCCTTCCAATCCAATAATCACCAATGAACCTGTTTGACGGAAGCGATAATGATCCTTCGATAATCCAGTATGAGGAGATCCTCATGCCGGACTATGTCCCGGACGAGCTTCTCCACAGGGACAAGGAACTCTCTGTGATAGCGGACTCGATAAAGCCGCTGATCAAGAGGAAGGCTCCGGACAACCTCTTCATATTCGGCCCGAGCGGATGCGGGAAGACTACCTGCGTGAAATACGTGATGAAGCAACTGCTCGAGCACTCATCAGCCGTCCTTCCTGTCTACGTGAACTGCTGGGAGAATCCCACGCAGATGGCAGTCTACAACAGGATAATCGAGGAGATGAGGCTCCCTCTTCCAAGAAGGGGGCTTGCAACGGACGAGATATTCGACAAGATACTCTCCTACGTGAAGAACTACAACAAGCCGATACTTCTCATACTTGACGAGATGGACGGACTCCGCCATGACAAGCTCCTTTATGTGGTATCAAGGGCCAACGAGGAGAAGCTGATGTTCGGGATAATCGGCATCTCGAACAACAAGACCCTTCTTTCCAGGCTCGATTCAAGGGTCCGCAGCTCCCTGCGGTTTTCGGAGTTCGAATTCAGCGGCTATGGGCCTGAAGAACTCGTCTCGATACTCCGCGTCAGGGCAGAGCGTGCGCTTACACCCGGAAGCTATGATTCAAGGCTTCTTGAGAAGGTTGCAAACTCCTGTGACTCGGCAAGGGTTGCAATAGAGCGGCTCTGGAAGGCCGCAAAGAAGGCCGAGAAGGCATCCAGGCCGAAGATAATGCTCCAGGACGTCGAGGACATAATAGAGACGTTCAAGCTGAACGACTACAACCTCTCCTCGGAAGAGCTTCTTATAATGGAACTCCTCAAGGGCGGGGAGCTCCAGTCAACAGAGCTTTATGATATGTTCACATCCAAGATACCCAAGACCAAGAGGCAGATAAGGAACTATCTCGATCTCCTCGAGAACAAGGGCCTGATATCCTCCAGGGAACTTCCGGGAGACGGGATGCTGCGGCCGAAGGTGTTTTGGCTAAATACATAAAAAGGGTAACTGTTTAAGGTATCTATCTATGCTGGCGAGGTTAATCCGTGATATTGGGAACTACATGTTCCTGAAAATTCTAAACCGATGGGTCGCAGGCGATAGTATCGAAGACGCGCTATCATACTGCCAGGACCTGAACAACAAAGGATCGACGTGCATCGTGAACTATCTGGGTGAGCACTATACTGAAATCTCAGAAGTATTCAGCACTGTGAAGGAATACAAGCGGCTGATCGACAAGATTGCCCGGGTGAAGGGATCGGTGACGATCAAGCCATCGCAGCTTGGATTCAACGTGCTTGAACGAAAGGATTCAGAGAAGTTCTGCGAGCAGCAGATGCTCGAAATAGTCGAGCATGCAAGGAAGAAGAGGGTATTTGTATGGCTGGACATGGAAGGCCCCCAGTCCACTGAATTTACAGTCAGGTTCTACAGGAAGCACATAAAGAATTACAAGATGGGAATCTGCCTCCAGGCGAACATGTTCCGCACCGAAAAGGATCTCCAGTCCCTCATGGAACTCTCAAAGAAGGAGGATGTGCGCGTAAGGCTCGTTAAGGGCATATACAAGGGAGACATAACCGACCCGCATGAACTGCACCTGAAGTTCCTGAGCCTCATCTCAATCGCTTTCGAGGAGAACAAGCTCGGCCTTGCAATTGGTTCCCACCACACACAGGCAATAGAACTGGCAATAAAACTGCAGGAGGAGAACAGGAAGCGTTTCTTCGAGATACAGGTTCTTAAGGGAGTCCTTCCAGATTATTATGCCGAGCTTCGCGAAAGCGGCATCAACGTAACGGAATACGTGCCTTACGGCAAAGATGCTTTCGCCTATTCCGTCAGGAGGGCGATTAAGAATCCGAGCTTCTCAAAATCCATACTGTTCGCTCCGTTCTTTGATGCCTACAGGAAGCTCTACGGGTAATAAGATGTTCGATAAACTAGAAAAGCAGTACCAGCATGTCTATTCGGGTACCGATTATCCAGAATGCAGGCTTGTTGAGGAGGCGCTATGGGCATCCTTTTCCGCATATTTCAGGCTCAGGCAAGGCGATGAAAAGCAGCAGGACCTCTCCTCATTCTTCTACCGCAACTGCATATATCTTGCAGCATCCTACAAGATCCTGCGCCTGGGGATGGTTGATCCGGCGCTGAACAATATGCGTACGGTGTTTGAAACGATCATCTGGCAGTATGCCTACCTTATCGATGACGACATATACTCGAATTTCAGGGAGATAAATTCGCTTGAAAAGGAAAAACTGGAAAAAAACTGGTCCAATACCAAGGAGAGGAAGCTTTCCAATCTCAGGCGGAAATACAATTTCCAGAAGATGCTCAAGACTATCTACACGAAGGAGATGTACGAGAAGATTTTCTTCGGCCAGTATTCCATGCTGAGCTCGAAATCGCACGTGAGCATGTTCGGCGCGAACTTCAACACTCCGACCATGGAGGGGGCAACCACGCTTGAGAAGGATCCGGAAATGATCCGCAGGCAGCTTCGCTCCATCCTTTACCTCATTTCAGAAAACCTGCTCTGCTTCATGAACTGTTTCAACGAATCTGTGCAGCCCACGGTTGAAAAGATAAACAAAGTGATCCCGCCTGCAATCAGCCTTGCCCCGAACGACAAGGGACTATCCTACGTGATTTCCTTCAAGGAGGTATAGCTTGAACAGGTTCGCGATCCTAAACGCTGTAGTCTCGCTTCTGATAATTGCGTTGCTGCTTCATTTTGTAGGGCTTGAGGATGTTCTGTCCGAACTCGGGAAGATCGATATATTTTTCCTGTTCCTGAGCATCATGTCCCTGCTTGTCATGGACCTGATAATGTCATACAGGATAGGGATAATCCTTGGGGCGCTCTCCCAGAAAATCAGTTTCATGAAGATTTTCAGGTCTCATTTTGTGGGGATGCTCCTTGCGGATTTCTCGCCCTCAAGGACCGGCTATTTCGCCACCGCCGCATCATTGACTGGCAAGGGGGTTCCGGCGGAGAAGGCCCTCCTGTCGATATTCGGTCCGCAGATATTCGACTTCATATTCAAGCTGTTTGCCGGATCCGTTGCGGTCTTCTACCTGCTTTACGTTTTCATCGGGTTCGATGACAGCCTGATCTTCATCGGAGGAGTTCTACTCATCATTTTTATTGTCCTCGTGATGCTTCTTGTTCTTTTTTCAAGGAGGTTCATGCTTATGTTCTCCTTCCTTGAAAGGATTCCTCTCCTTGGGAAAGTATATTCGGTCGCGCTGAGGATGCAGGATCATTCATCCGCCATAGTCAGCAAGAGCGGGGAAATAGTGCTCCTTATTATCATCAGCTGGAACTTCCGGGCGCTCTCATGGTATTTCGCTGCAAAATCGGTCGGCATAACCCTTGATTCCGGATTTCCGGAATTCCTTGCATACTATTTCCTCCAGCCTCTTGTCACCATGCTAGAATTCGTCCCGTCGCCAACACTTGCAGGCCTTGGCCTCAGCGAGACCGGATCTGCACTGGTCTTCTCCCTTCTAGGAGTCGCTGCCCCCAAAGCAGTACTGTTCGCGCTGGTTGCGAGGTTCAAGAGCACCCTCCTGCATCTTCCTGCTGTTCCGGAGGCCCTCGGTATAGTATCGGATAACCTGAAAATGGAAAAATCCGATATATCGGATAAAAAAAATATTATGTAATCCGATACATGTAAATTCCATGGATAACCTACTTGAAAGATTAAGGCCATTTCCAAAAATTATCCAGTCAAAGTTCATTTTGAATTCGTCCATATCCATCCTTTTATCGACGGAAATGGCAGGGAAGCCGGATTATTGATAATCCTGTTCTGATGAAATTCGGGTTTCCGCCCTGCTATATCCTAAAGCAGGAGAGAAAAAGATACATCGATTTACTGGAAAAGGCGCATGGCGGAGAATATTTTGATAGGATGAGGATGGTGTCGAAAAAAGCCCTGGATAAATATGAAAGAGAGCACACTACTTAGAGAGCCTTGCCCTCATAACCTTGAGCATGGGCGGTTCCGGTCCAACGGT
>JBNLBN010000018.1:0-25792 GCA_050303335.1 Candidatus Micrarchaeia archaeon | reverse complement strand
GTTCTGCACTTCAATATTTATTAATCTAAAGCCTGATATTTTACCATGTACGGCAATGACGAGATTATGCTTACTGGCAAGTACAAGGAATTTGAGGCTGGCCTCCATTATGAACTGGGATCAGCGACCGAAAAGGACGTTTCCGGCATACTTTCCAAGATCAGCAATGACATAGAGCCTTTCTGCTTCAGATTTTCTGGTATTGATACGGGCACTCTTGACAAAAGCATCAAAAGTTCCGGCAAGGGGCTCGAGGGATTCATAAGGTCGATCGAGGAAAATTCTTCAGAATTCAACAAAAGCGCGAGGGCAATATATGACAAGAAGATGATGCCTATTGCCGAAACATACTATATGAGCAGGCTGGCGGAACTCTGCGGGGTCAGGATCAAGCCGGAAGCAAAGGAAAAGATCGCTCCGAAAAATGAAAAGCCGGGGGATTCCATTGCATTCATCGGAAAATACGGGAAGTGGGTCGCCATAAAGAAGCTCGGGCTTGAAAAGGTCAAGGACTACGAAATTTCCGGAATACTGAGCGGAATCAATTATACGCTCGTCAACAAGTCATTCGATTTTTCTGGAGATAATGATGAATCCGAAGTGATGAAGATCACCAAGGGCAGGCGGAAATCATATGGTGCAGTTGCAGAGTGCCTGAAGGAATCGGACGGAAGCGCATATTCGGTCTGCAAGATCCTTGAGACAGTAGGCTACAGGCCATATGCAAGCAGCCACATGCTTACGGATGCATATCCGGACATTAAGCCGCCAAAGGTAAAGGGAAGGAAACCGAAGGGATAACATGGCAGAAGCGGGAGGAAAGATAATTTTATTCGGAGAGCACTTCGTAGTGCACAATGCCCCGGCTATCGCAGCAGGGATCTCGAACACGTCGATCGTAGAGGCAGTGCCATCGGAGGAATACATGATCACGACCGAGCAGAAAGTCATTCCTGAACTCAGCCTCAAGAGCATCAGGTTCATACACCAGAGCATGGGCATTGCAGATAAGCACGAGATAATATTGAAAGGGGATCTTCCGACTTATGGAGGCCTGGGTTCATCAGCAGCATTCTGCGTAGCGATGGTAAAGGCTCTTGCAGAGATCAAGGGATTGAATCTTACGAAAGAAGAGATAAACAAGCACGCATATGAAGGGGAGAAAGCGTTCCATGGCAACCCTTCAGGCATTGACAATACCGTCGCAACGCACGGGGGCGTGGTGGAATTCAGGAAGGATACCGGCTTTGATTTCTTTGACATAGGAAAGCCGCTTGATATCGTGATTTCATTTACAGGAATCTACAGCCCCACATCAAAGATGGTCGAATCAGTCCGGAATTTCAAGGAGCAGGACGAGGAAAAATTCGGGCAGCTGAAGGATGAATATACCGAGCTTGAGATGAGGGCGAAGAAAGCGCTTCAGAAAGGGCAGCTCGATGTGATCGGAAACTGCATGAACGAGAACCAGGTCCTTCTATCCGAAATAGGAGTTTCTGATGAGACGAACGACGAGATCACCATGATAGCGCTTGACAACGGTGCAATAGGATCCAAGCTGACAGGCGGCGGTGGCGGAGGATGCTGCATTTCACTTGCCGAAGACGAGGATTCGGCGGAATATATCGCTGCAGAAATCAGCAAACGCGGCTTCGGATCATTCATAACAAAGATAAAAAAATAATTATTTTGCGATTTTTTCGAATGCCCTGAGAATCTCGAGCGGAACTGCAAGGATTATCTTGTTGCTCGGATCAGATGAGATGTCGACTATTGTCTGGAGAGTCCTAAGATGCATCGCGCCATCGGCTTTGGAAAGCGTATCAGCGGCGATCTTCAGGTTCTTTGAGGATATCACTTCACCTTCTGCCTTGATTATGTTTGCCCTCTTTTCACGCTCGGCTTCAGCCTGCCTTGCCATGACACGCTTCATGTCAACAGGAAGCTCAATATCCTGGATTTTTATGGAAGTGATGTCAACGCCCCATTCATCAGTTTCCTTGTCCACAAGCTCCTTGATCTCCTTTGCTATCTGCTCTCTTTCTGTCAAAACGTAGTCAAGTTCCTTGTTTCCGATCACGTCACGGAGGGCAGTCTGCCCGTACTGTGCAACTGCGAATCCGTAATTCTGGATTTTTAAGACCGCTTTTTCAGGGCTTATCACCCTCATGTATACCACGGCATTTACTGAAACCGGAACATTGTCCTTTGTCATCACTTCCTGTTTCGGTATATCAACAGTCTGGATCCTGATATCGACTTTGCGCACCGATTGCAGGATCGGGATTATTATGTTCAGTCCGGGGTTCAGCGTCTTGCTGTACTTACCAAGCGTGAACATCACTGCACGTTCATATTCCATTATCACTTTCACAGATGCAAGAAGAAGAAACAATCCACCAATAATAGCAGGTACCAAACAAACTTCATAGGCCATGAATATGATATTGTCAGTTTATTTTTAGAGCCTTTGCAGGGCATCTGTAGACGCAACTCGAGCATTTTATGCAGTCTGGATCGGCCTCGCCTGTGCTTGGATTGGTTCCCATCGGACAGACTTTAGAGCACAGACCGCATGATATGCAGGCAGACTTATCAACTGAAACATTTTCGTCTTTCAGGAAATCGCTCCGCACATCCATCGAATGAAGCGCCTTTTGCACAGATCCCATGGGACAAAAATTGCACCATGCCCTCGGAGAATACAGTATCCCGAGGACCGCTGCAATAGCCGACGTGATGAAGCAGACGGATGCGAATATCAGGCCGATATTTATGAGAAGGCCGATTCCTTCCGAGCCGGAGAAGGCGCCGAATATCCTTGCAAAGAACAGGCCGAAAAAAAGGATGACCGCAAGCATCCTGAAATTATTGTTCCTGAATATTTCCGGAATCTTCCTTTTCCTGGAATACCGGATCACGATTCGATCAAGGAAACTTCCGCGGGGGCAGATATTGCCGCACCAGAAGCGGCCCTTGAAGACTGCCATGATTATTATTGCTGCCATTATCGGAACCATCAGCAGGCCGATTAAAGGAAAAAGCAGACCTCCTATTGATATTATTGGGACCAGCAGCCAGGAATATTTTCTCATGGACATTAATCTTATAGGCCGGGATTCCAGTTTAAAAATTAGCGGAGTTTTGTATAATTCTTGCCGTATCTGCACAACTCAAGTATCCTGCATTCACTGCATTTGGGATTCCTTGGGGTGCAGAATGTCTGCCCGAATGCGACCATGTTCCTGTTCAGGGTCCGCACAAGTTTCTTTGGAACGATCCTCACCAGTTCCCTTTCTGTTTCCTCGGGATTCTTAGTATTTACGATGCCTATCCTGTTGCTGATCCTGTGCACATGAACATCGACTCCTATCGTATTTTTGCCAAAGGCCCTTGCAAGGACTATGTTGGCGGTTTTCCTGCCAACCCCTGGAAGTTCAACAAGTTTTTCAAGAGTGTCGGGAACTCCGTGCAATGAACAGTATTGCGATATCATTTTCAGGTTCTTTGCCTTGGTCCTGTAAAAGCCGATTCCGAAAAGCATTTTTTCGAGTTTCGGCAAACGAATCTTGGAGATTGATTCTGCATCAGGATACTTCGAAAAGATTTCTTCTACTGCCTTGATCGTAACTTCATCGCGCGTCCGCGCGGAAAGAAAAGTAAAAACAAGGGTCTTGAAAGGATCGCCCCTGGTCTTTTCCTCTGCAAGGAATACCGGGGGATTCCGCCCCCTCACTTCCTTTTTCATCTCCGAGATTATATGTTCAATCGTAGTAGCCTTCAACGCACCTACCGCCATCACAGATGTGATCCTTGGGACACTGGACATCGTCCGATTCGTAGCCATCCCCGTAACAGAAGTATTCGCGAAGCTTGTAGTCTCCTGGGCAGAAATCCTTGTAGTCCTTGTCGTCTATGGTGACTTTTCCGGCCTTGAAAATATCGCGGCCGCCGTCCGTTTCCTCACAGTTGCTTTTCACGCATTTTCCATTCGCGCACTTGAATCCGCTTCCGCAGTAAAGTATCTCGCTTTTTGCCTCGTCCAAATCGCAGTAGTATTCCTTGATGGATCCTTCGTCCTCGCACTCATCCCATTCCTTGAGGGTGGTTGCAAGTCCAAGGAATCCGGTGGTCTGGCCCTTTGTAAATATGTCCTTTCCTTCATCCGTTTCCGTGCATCCGTTCTCGAGCTCCACGCATACGCCCTGGTCGCAGCGGTATCCGCTCTCACAGTTTAGATTTGCTGCAGTGACATTGTTGTCCTTGCAGTAGTATGACTTGACAGTGTTGAAGTCCACGCAGCTGTCAGTATAATTCGAACCAAGAATCTTCACGACATTCTGCTCAGCAATGCTAGGTTCTATCGGCCCGATGCACCGATCATCAATGATGGGTTCAAGGTCAACGCATTCCCCGTCGATGCACATGCCTTCGCATGTCACGGTGGAATTCTTGATCTCGTTATTCACGCACGTATATTCCAAAAGCACGGTGGAATTTGTGCAGCTGTCATCGAATGTCACATTACCGAGGGTAACTGATCCTGAGACATCCGAATGAATCCCGCCGTCGGTCTCTATGCATTCCGGAGGTTCAGGCTCGGAAACGCATTCGCCGACAGTGAAGCTGTCTATGTTGGCGTCGATTGCATCGCAATCAGTATCATAAGTGATCCCGTCTGATCCGCATACCGGTCCGTTGCAGACAGGTTCCGGATCATCCGGCACATCAGGGATATCCGGTTCAGGAACGGCCTCGTCCGGTGCTGATGTACAACCCAATAGTAATATCAAAACAAGTAATGCCTCTCTCATGGATTTAGATTTGCAGATATAGTATTTAATGGTTATCAATACACATTAGCCCAATAAAAACCATTTAAAAGCCTTCCCCTTAATTCTTTATAGAGAGGTGGGATATTTGATATTAAAATCAAGAAAAATACCGTCGAAGGCAATTGCAACAGCACTTGCTGCTGCAGCTTTGAGCTGCGGACCTGATGTAACAGTGAATGTAAAGCCATATGAGCCTGGAACCGGAGGAACGGCCGGCCAGTCAGGCTCCCAGTCTGGCGAGGGCGGCGAAAGTTCCGCTGTTTGCTCGGTTGCTCCTTCAAACTGCGAATCGCGCTCAGTTGTTTTCAGAGACCCGCAACAGGGAAGCGACACGCAGGATGTTGAAGGCGTATCATATCATCTTGATGGCGTCCGTGACAGGGGAAACACAAAGACTGCTACCTTCCTGGTTTCGGCATGCGGACAGGAATACGAGTATGAATTCAATGTAGGGCAGGAGCAGACGCTCGTTGTGGAAGACGCCCTTCATGTTGTTTCGGCAAGGCCGATCGAGTATGATGAAATCGGACTGAAGGTAACGCTGGACGTTACTCCTCTTTGCGAGTAATTTTTCTTCTTTTCCTATGGTATGAAACCGCGAAGCGGTGCGCTTCGTCCCTGCAGTTCTGGAGAAGTTTCAGTGCAGGGTTCGACCGCTCCAGCCTGAGCGGCTTCATCATAGTAGGAAGATAGATTTCTTCTTCTTTTTTTGCAAGAGATATAACAGGTATCTGCAGGCCCAGTTCGAAAAGCGATTCCAGTGCTGAATGAAGCTGCCCAGCACCGCCATCGATCAGGATAAGGTCCGGAAAGGGCTGCTTTTCCTTGAGGATCCTCGAATAGCGCCTTGAAACGGCCTGTTTCATCATGGCGAAATCATCCTGACCGTCAATGTCCCTGATAAGGAACTTCCGGTAGCTGCTCTTGTTGGGCTTCCCGTTGACAAACTGCACCATTGAAGCAACCGAATCCTCGCCGAAAAGAGTCGATATGTCGAATGTTTCTATTACTATGGGGGGATTCTCCAGCTTGAGTTCTTCCTTGAGCTTCCTGACCGATGGGCTGAGCTTGCTGCTGTTTAGCGAATCCCTTGCAATTTGAAGTATCTTCATCTTTTCCGCTAACGGTTTCCTGAATATGTCATAAACAACATTCAGATCGGAAAGGTCCATGTTGGAGTATACCCTGTCAGGCCGGATATCGGAATAATACTGCAGGGCGAACGACTTAACAGGGTCATCCTGCAGCATCACTTCGCTCGAATGCTTCTCCGCCTTTCCGATAACGCCCTTCCTGCTTTTCAGGACCTGGACAAAGAGCGTCTTTGCGATAATTGTGAACCAGATGAAATCCTCATCATTGGATCTTTGCTTCTCAACCCTCTGCCTGTCGAAGAATATCCGGAGGGAGGAGATCTGATCCCGTATGGATGCTGCAAGCTCGTAGTCGAGCGAGTCAGATGCCTGTTTCATCCTTTTCTTCAGTCCGGCTATGAGCGTTTTGCCGGCCCTCTTTCCTGAGAGGACTGATTCCAGGACCTCGATGTTCTTCCCGTATTCCGTTTCGGATATCTTGTTGACGCACGGGGCATCGCAGTTGCCGATGTGGTACTGCAGGCATACGTTTTTTGGGAGCTTCTTGCAGATTCTCACCTTGAACAGCTTGCGGAGATACCTTGCTGAAATCGCGCGCTTGGAACCCTCTACGAACGGGCCGAAGTATTTTTTCGCCCTTGCCTTGAATTTCCCGGAACTTTTCCTTGTCACGATCAGGCGGGGGAATTTCTCGTCTGTAATCGCGAGGAACGAGTAATGCTTGTCATCCTTAAGGTTGATGTTGTACCTGGGCTGGTAATTCTTTATCATATTCGATTCGAGGATGAGCGCTTCCTTCGGATTGTCTGTTACGATGAAGTCAATTTCCGCAATTTCACGCATGAGGCTTCTTGTCTTGGCATCAAGGCCGTGCAAGAAGTATTGGGAAAGCCTTGATCTAAGCGATGCTGCCTTCCCCACGTAGATCACAACTCCGCCTGAATCCTTCATCAGGTAGACACCAGGAGTGTCAGGATAGTTGCTTCGAATGAATTTCATCAAAACCAGTTCTTTTCCTTTTTTCATCATATGCCCAGGAAAGGAGTTTTTTCAGGTTGTCCACATCGGCACTGTTGTACCTGACAAGGACATCAAGAGCATCCAGATCCTTTTTCCGTACGTATTTCCTCCAGAGCAGGATGGCGTCATAACCGTTAAGACCGTCAAGGTCGTCATCCCTCTCGAAGCCGAATTTCTTCTCGATCTTCTTCAGGCCGCCCGTAACTTCGAGCGAGGCAAGAACGAATCTCAGATCTACATGGAGGGGAGGAAGCCTGACGGCCATCTCCCGCTTGATGAACGGGATATCAAAGAGCGATCCGTTGAACGTCACCATCATGTCGAATTTTCCTATGTCCCTGCGGAATTCGTCGAGATTCTTACCGTAGATGTAGCTTTTCGTTTCCTTTCCGTCATATACCCCTATCACTGTGATGTGGTCCCTCGGCCTTGTGCCGGTTGTCTCTATGTCGAGGTAGGCAATTTTCCTGCATGTTGGAACGGCTCTCCACATCTCGTTTGAAGGAAGCACTTCGGAGAAGAAACCCAGGTCATGCGTTTTGAGGGCATGTCTGGAACTTGCGATTATGGAGCAGGAAGCCCTGTAGTGGCCTGAATCCGAGTACCTCTCAAGATAGTCATCCCATTCATATACTCCCGATTCCCAGATCTTCTTTTCTTTCACTGGACCAAAGTTCGGAAGGTGGATGAAAGAGTGCTCAAGCATAATTGGGATTAGTAATATAATTATTAAATAAGATTATGTTTCATGCGCCTCTTGAAGAAATTGACTGATGCCCACGGTGTAAGCTCTTGCGAAGAAGAGGTTGCAGACATAATGGAAGAGGAGTTCAGGAAGAGGAGACTGATTGTAGAAAGGGACCGGTCCGGCAATGTCTATGGCTACAGGAAGATAACAAGAAAACCGGTAATGGTAGCAGCGCACATGGACGAGATAGGGCTGATGGTTAAATACATCAACAAGGAAGGATACATTTATTTCATAAAGATCGGGGGAATCGATGACCGGGTGCTGATGAACCAGAGAATGCTGATCAAGACCCGGAAGGGATATGTTAGCGGCGTTATCGGCATCAGGGCGCCGCATGAACCGGAGGATATGGATGAGAGAAAAAGGGCGATTGAATATGGCAGCCTTTTCATCGATGTCGGGGCAAAAAGCGCGAATGATGCGCGAAGGCTCGGTATCAGTATAGGGGACACCATATCATTCTACCCAAGTTTTACTGATCTGGGAGATGTCTGCACGAGCAAGGCATTGGACGACCGGGCAGCCTGCTACGTGCTCCTGAAACTTGCAGAAAAACTTCCGGAAAACGTCGTCCTCGTAGGAACCACGCAGGAAGAGGTATCGCCCAGGGGAAAGGGAGCAAGGGCGGCTGCTTTCCTAAAAGAGCCAGGAGTATTCATCGCGATCGACACTTCGGTCGCAGGTGACCATCCCAGAATCAAGGAACAGGTCTCCCCCATTTTTTTAGGAAGGGGGCCGGCGATCGTTTTAAACGAGTGGAACGTAGTTGGAAATGTCTCTGATTCACGGCTTGTCGATATCGCAAAAATGGTATGCAAAAAGAAGAAAATCGGATACCAGGTGGATCTTTTTGAGGGAGGGGCTACGGATGCCGCATCCGTCCACAACCTGAAGGGAGGGACTGCGACCCTCGTAATCGACCTGCCGGTGCGATACCTTCATTCCGCGGTCGAAATGATTAATAAAAAGGACATTGAGGATACTACTGTACTGCTCAAAGGAATTCTAGGTGAGATCAATGGATTATGAACTAATGAAAAGACTTTCGGAAGTTGATGGGGTAAGTTCGCAGGAAGGCGGCATTTCGGAATTGATGGCAAAGGAATTCAGGAAGCGCGGCCTGACAGTGGAGATAGACAATTTCGGAAATGTCATTGCATACAAGTCGGTTTCCAAGAACCCGCTCATCCTTGCAGCGCACATGGACGAGATCGGCCTCATGGTGAAGCACGTGGACAAGAAGGGATTCGTAAGATTCATAAAGATCGGTGGAATCGATGACCGGACCCTCGTGAACCAGCAGGTCATGCTAAAGACCAAGAAGGGACTTCTTCCAGGAGTGATCGGTAGCAAGCCTCCGCATGTGATGAAGCCTGAGGAGAGAAAGAACACCATCGAATACGGCAGCCTTTTCATCGATGTCGGCGCCAAGGACGACAAGGAAGCGAATTCCATGGGAATAGAGATCGGAAACACGATAACTTTCACGACCAAATTCACAAAGCTGGGCAAGAACAGGGTCAGCGGAAAGGCGCTCGACAACAGGCTTGGATGCTATGTTTTACTGCAGCTGGCAAAGGACATTCCAAAAAACGTGATACTGCTCGGTTCGACACAGGAGGAGGTATCTACGTTCGGAAAGGGCGCGATGATCGCAAGCTACAAGCTTGACCCAAGGGTGTTCATTGCAGTTGATACCGCTGTTGCAGGTGACCATCCCGAAATGAAGCCGCAGGATGCTCCGGTAGATCTCGGGAAGGGCCCTACTGTCGTGCTTGTAGAGGCGGCCGCAAGGGGAAATGTCGCCGGCGCAAAGCTCGCGAAGCAAATCCTTGACATTGCCAAGAAGAGCAAGATAGCAGTCCAGCTCGAAGTGATCGAGGGAGGAGCAACCGATGCCGCATCCGTCCACAACCTGAAGGGAGGGATACCATCAATCGGAGTATGCATACCGACAAGATACATACATTCGACGGTCGGGGTGGCTGACATTGCAGATATTGAAAAGGACATAAAACTGCTGAAGGCGATCTCGAAATCACTTTGAAAGGTAATACCCGGTATGACTTTTTTTCTTTGAAATTTCTTCCGGCGTCCCTGTAGCTACTATTTTTCCTCCGCCGATGCCGCCTTCCGGGCCGAGGTCTATTATGTGGTCGGCATTCCTTATCACGTCCAGGTTATGCTCGATCACTATTATGGAATTGCCCTTTCCAACCAGGCGCTGTAGGACATCCAACAGTTTTTTCACATCGTCAAAATGCAGTCCTGTTGTCGGTTCGTCAAGTATATATAGCGTCCTTCCGGTTGCCCTCTTTGAAAGCTCGAATGCAAGCTTCACGCGCTGGGCTTCTCCACCTGACAACGTTGTTGCAGGCTGTCCGAGCTTGACGTATCCCAGCCCCACATCGGATATTGTCTGGAGTTTGTTCCTGATCTTGGGAACGTTTCGGAAGAATTCGAGCGCTTCTGCAACGCTCATGTCAAGGACATCGGATATGTTCCTGTCCTTGTAGAAGATTTCAAGGGTCGCCTGGTTGTACCTCTTCCCCTTGCAGACCTCGCATGGAACGTAGACGTCGGCAAGGAAATGCATCTCTATCTTTATCAGCCCGTCTCCGGAACAGTTCGTGCACCTTCCATCTTCAACGTTGAAGGAAAACCTTCCGGGCTTATATCCGCGCGCCTTGGATTCAGGAAGCTTTGAGAACAGCTCCCTTATCGGAGTGAAGACTCCGACATAGGTTGCGGGATTCGATCTTGGGGTCCTCCCGATCGGGGACTGGTCCACTTCAATTACCTTGTCCAGGTTATGCGCTCCGGTTATCTTTTCATATTTTCCACATTTCAGCTTGCTTCGGTTAAGCATGTTCGACAACGCAGGAAAGAGCGTTTCGGAAACAAGGGTCGATTTGCCTGATCCTGAGACCCCTGTTATGCATGTGAACAGACCCAGAGGGATTTCAACGTCGATATTCTTCAGGTTGTTCTCTGATGCTCCGTGTATTTTCAGGAACTTTTCCGGCTGCCTTCTCGTATCAGGAACCTTGATCTTTCTTTTACCTGACAGGTACTGGCCGGTCACCGATTTCTCGCAGTCGATGATTTTATTGCAGGTTCCCGATGCTACAACCTCTCCCCCGAAACGTCCTGCTCCGGGCCCCATATCGATCAGATGATCAGACTCGCGCATGGTCTCTTCGTCATGCTCCACTACGACCAGGGTATTGCCAAGGTCGCGGAGCCTCTTTAGGGTGGAGAGCAGCTTTGAATTGTCCCTCTGGTGAAGGCCGATCGAAGGCTCGTCAAGGACATAGATTATTCCGGTAAGGTTCGATCCGATCTGCGTCGCCAGCCTGATCCTTTGGGATTCGCCTCCTGAAAGCGTTGAACTTTCCCTTGAAAGGGTAAGGTAGCTCAGCCCGACGTTGTCGAGGAATTCGAGCCTGGAGCGGATTTCCTTGAGAATGGGCCTTGCAACCTCTTCGGGACCTTTTATCGTGAGACTGCTGATTTTTTTTATCGCATCCGAAATTGGAATTTCGGTTATGTCCATTATCGAGTTTCCATCGATCAGTACGCTCAGGTACTCGTCCTTGAGTCTCCTGCCGCTGCATTTCGGACAGGTCTTCTCCCTCATGAACTTTGATATCTCCTCCTTTCTTCCCTCGGATTTTGTCTGGTGGAAAAGACGCTCCAGCTGGGGGATTACGCCCTCGAATTCGCTTTCGTAATCGAAGGAGGAGTTCTTTCCTTCGTAGTGGAACTTGACTTTCTCATTGGTTCCTCGCAGTATTATGTCGAGTTTTTCATTGGGGATTTTTTCTACTGGAACCCTGAGGTTTATGCCGTAATTTTTTGCAACGCCCTTTATCTGCGAGATCCTCCATCCACCTTCCATCAGCTTGTTGTAGCAGATTATCGCGCCGTCCATTATAGACTTCGACCTGTCCGGAATGATCAGGTCCGGATCGAATTCCATCTTGAATCCGAGGCCGTGGCATTCGCTGCAAGCCCCGAACGGCGAATTGAATGAGAAGTTCCTGGGAGTAAGATCGCCGAGGGATATCCCGTGCTCCGGGCACGCGTTCTTCTTTGAATAGATCTTTCCGTTTGCAATGAGCATACCGTTCCCGACCCGCAGGGCTGTCTCAATCGCCTCGGTCAGGCGCTCTTCGTCATCCTTCACATTGTCCACGATGATGCTGATTTCGTGCTTGTAGTTCTTGTTGAGCTTTGGTATTTCATCCGTTATGTCCGTCTTCGCTTTGTCGATAACTGCCTTGTAGAACCCTTCCTGGCGAGCTTTTGTGAGCTCCTTTTCGAATGTCCCCTTCTCTCCCCTTGCTATAGGCGCAAGGACTTCAACGGAATCGAGCTTCTTGAGCGATGCAAGGATTTCATCAGTCCCCTGCACTGAAATTGGATTCCGGCAGACAGGGCAGTGCGGCTCGCCCACCCTCGCATAAAGAAGCCTAAGGTAATCATAGATTTCGGTTACTGTTCCAACAGTTGAGCGCGGATTCCTTGATGTCGTTTTCTGGTCAATTGATATTGCAGGCGAAAGGCCTTCGATTGAATCCACGTCAGGCTTGTTCATGAGGCCGAGGAACTGCCGGGCATAAGCCGAAAGCGATTCGACATACCTCCTCTGGCCTTCAGCATAAAGGGTGTCGAATGCAAGCGTCGATTTTCCGGATCCTGAAAGGCCTGTAATTACTGTCAGCTTTCCGCGGGGGATTGTCACGCTGACGTTCTTGAGATTATGCTCTCTGGCGCCTTTGATGATTATGTCTTCTATTTTCCCACCAGAAAAATATTTGACAAATAAGGTTTAATAGGATGTTCCAGAAATCTGTTCATGAAATATTTGCTGATTGCAGTACTGCTGATATTCGGATGCATTAGTGAGCCTGAGCCCGCAGTCAATGACAGCAAGCTCCAGGAGCTTGAAGAAAAGGTTTCCGACCTCGAGGAACATATCAACGGGATAGAGGAGAAAGTAGACCGGATCGAGGAGAGTATGGAAAGCATGGAAATTGCGGAAGAAACAGAGGAAGGGGCTGAAGACGAGCTTCATGTCCAGTTTGTAGTGACTGTCGAGAACATTGGGGGGGTCCCTCTTATGGACGGCGTTTTCGCAGTGCACAAGCCGCCTGCGTCGATCAGCTTCCTTGGAACCACCATCCCTGAAAGCTTCAGGGCAATGATTTTCGAGCGGAATTCCAGCGGCTTCGGGGACTATGTCGGTTCTATCGATGGCGTCCAGAACGTCTACATCATCAATGACATCGATCCGGGATCAACCAGGTCCTTCACGATCAGCGTGATCAGGGACCGGCCCAGGGAGACGTACCTTTCAGGAATATTCACCATCGAGGGAGACGTCTATGCGAAGGCGAACAATATCGCACTCTTCAATGTCGGAAACGGCCCAAGGACATCATCCACCATTGCGGAAAATTACGATGGCGGAGTTCTTGATGGGAGCACCAACACTTCAAGGCCGGTGATCATCAGTCCGGTATACACAAAGCCCAGCATGAGGGTAATCGTCACGCCCAAGGGATGATGATGAAGGAATTGAAGAAGCTCATCCATGAGGCGGATGTAATTGTCGAAGTGGTCGATGCCCGTGACATAGCAGGGACCAGGCTGCCGGTTGCCGAAAGGATGTCAGGTACAAGCAGGCTTATAATCGCAGTGAACAAGATCGACCTCGTTGGAGATGTCGAGATCCCGAAAAGGGCAATAGCAGTGAGTGCAAAGAACAAGGATGACCGGAAGAGGATAATCAACGCGATACTTGAGAGGACGGACAAGAGGCCGGTAAGGGCGCTCTTCATAGGATACCCGAATGTCGGGAAGAGCTCCATGATCAACATGATCGCAAGGAAAAAGATCGCCAAGGTTTCATCGGTTGCAGGAACGACCAAGAACCAGCAATGGATACGGATAAATGATGACCTGACGCTGACAGACTTCCGCGGGACATACCCCAAAAAAGAGGCGAAGGAGGACCTTGTGAGGAAAAAAGCGATCAACGTTGACGACAATCCTGAATACGGCTATCAGGAAGCGGAGAAGGTACTGCGCATGCCGAAACTGAAGAAATGGGTTTTCGAAAAATTGGGGATTGTATCCGCAGAAAGCGCGGAGGACATGCTTATTGAGATAGCAAAAAAGAGGAATTTGTTCATAAAAGGAGGGGAATACAACCTGCAGGAGGCATCGAAGATACTTCTTCGCGCCCTGCGGGATGCCCCGGAGATCTAATTGAGCGAACGGATCCTGTCCCTTATTTTTATTGCAGTCTCGAAGTCAAGCTTTTCCGCTGCAGCCTTCATCTGCTCTTCAAGCATCGCGACTGCTTCCTCTTTCTGTTTCTTGTTCATGCTCTTTGGAACCTCTGCAATCTCATCTGCCGGAATCGGCTTTACTATTGTTCTTGGCTTGATGTTGTGGAGCCTGTTGTATTCGATCTGCTTTGCCCTCCTCCGGTCCGTTTCAGAAATCGCATCCCTCATAGCAGATGAGACAGAATCGGCATACAGTATCACTTTCCCGTTTACATTCCTTGCTGCGCGTCCGATGGTCTGCACAAGCGATTGGGTGCTCCTGAGGAACCCGGATTTGTCGGCATCCAGTATCGCGACTAGCGAGACTTCCGGAATGTCGAGCCCTTCACGAAGGAGGTTGATGCCCACGATGCAGTCAAACTTGTCTGCTCGAAGTGACCGGATCAGTGCTGTACGTTCAAGCGAATCTATTTCAGAATGGAGATAACGCACCCTGGCCCCCTTTTCATGCAGATAGCTTGACAGGTCCTCTGCCATCTTCTTCGTGAGGGTTGTCACAAGGACCTTCTCCTTGATTTTTGCCCTTTCATTTATCTCATTCAAAAGATCGTTTATCTGGCCATCGGTTTTCCTGATCTCTATTGCAGGATCGACCAGTCCGGTAGGCCGGACGATCTGCTCCACCACAGCATCGGAATTTTCCAGCTCGAAGCCGCTTGGGGTTGCCGAGACGAATATAACGTTCTTCATGAATGACTGGAATTCCTCGAATTTCAGGGGCCTGTTGTCATACGCGCACGGTAGGCGGAATCCGTTCTCAACAAGGGATTTTTTCCTTGAAAGGTCTCCGAAATACATGCCGCGCAACTGCGGAATCGTAACATGCGATTCGTCAATGAACATAAGGAAGTCATCCGGAAAATAATCCAGGAGGCAGTATGGCCTCTGCCCGGGCTTCCTCCTGTCGAAATGCCTTGAGTAATTCTCGATACCAGAGCAGTAACCCATTTCCTCGATCATCTCCAGGTCGTATTTCGTCCTCTGCTCCAGCCTCTGCCGCTCAAGCGCGTTCAGCTTCGGTGCCGTCTCTTCAAGCTCTTTGCGGATCGACTGCAACGCATCATCTACGGTCTCATCAGGGACGACGAAGTGCTTTGCAGGGAAAAGGAGATAGCTCTGAACTTCTTTTCTCCTGTTCGTGAGAATGTCAAAGAATTCTATTTTCTGGATTGTCTCCCCGCTGAAATGGATCCGCACTGCATCGTCTGAAAATGGCGGGACCACTTCCAGTATGTCCCCCCTCAGGCGGAAACTGCCCTTTGAAAGGCTCGAATTGTTCCTCTCATACTGCATGCGGATGAGTGATCGCAGAAGCTCCTTTCTCCTGATGGAATTCCCGATAACGAACTTCAGTCCGAGGCTCTCGTAAGTTCCCGGATTTCCAAGGCCGTATATGCATGAAACGGATGCGATGATTACCGTCGGTTCGCCGGAAAGTAGGTAGGACGTTGCCTGCAGCCGGAATTCCTCGATTTTCTCGTTCCGGTCTGCCTCCTTCTCGATATATGTGTCAGTTTTTGCTATGTAACTTTCGGGCTGGTAATAGTCGTAATATGATATGAAGAATCCCACATTGTTTTTCGGAAAGAACTGCTGGAATTCCGCATAGAGCTGAGCCGCAAGTGTCTTGTTATGCGAAATAACAAGAGCCGGCTTGTTGAGCCTGGCTATGACATTTGCCATCGTGAACGTCTTTCCCGAACCCGTTACTCCGAGCAGGGTTTGGATTTTTTTCCTGTTTGAGAGTTTTTCTATGGCCTCCGGCTGGTCTCCTGCAGGCGAATAGGGCGATTCCAATTGAAAATCCATAATCTTGATTTGGCGCAGAATCCATTAATTTCTATCTCAAAGAAGGAGTTGGATTTATTAATTTGTGGATATATAAATTTTTTATGAGTTTGAAGCCAGCCAGATGCACTGAGGGAGGAAGGTGTGAAAAATACAGGAGCGGGTTGAGAAAAAAGGATCCTAAATGCATCGGGATCCTAGTGGTTGACGACCAGCCCGAGATAGTAAATGCCCACAGGAGAAGGCTGTCATTAGAACACAATGTTAGAACTGCAAGGAACGGAGAGGAGGCTCTCCAGATGATCCGCAGGAGCCCGCCGGACCTGGTCGTGACTGATTTCATAATGCCCGAGATGGACGGAATGACCCTTGCAACCAAGATAAGGGAGGAATTCCCTGGAATAAAGGTAATTTTGTATACTACATTGGTTTCTGAAGTGAGCAGCGTTGGAGTTCTGGCTGTCTGTTCAAAGAAGGACCCTGAAACGCTCTATTCCCTGATTGAAGCATATGCCATGGGCCTTATTACAAAGTGATATAAAGTCTAAAGCGTACATATCGTGATGCGAACTTATGTGAAAGGATCCCGTGCAGAAAGAGAACTGATCGGCTACTTTTCAGACAGGGGATTCTGCGTCATCCGCGCTGCCGGCTCGGGCGTGAACTCGCTCAGTCCGGATATACTGGTTTTCAAGAGAGGCGTACAGCTCGGGATCGAGGCAAAGGCATGGGAGAAGGAGAACCTGAACATTGACCGGAGCCAGTTCCAGAACCTCATGGAATGGGAGAAGGTTAGTGGGATAAACTGCTTTATCGGATGGCGGAGGAACAGGAAGCCCTGGGTTTTCGTTCCGCTTTCAATCTTCAGGGAGAACCAAAAGAGCTTCGGAATCAACTGGGAGAACGCTAATGCCCTTGGCAGGAAACTTGAGGAATTTTCGGTCTGAAGCGAACCAAATCAATTTTCATTTATAAAGTTGCATGCAATTAGCTAATCATGGATATGAAAATACTTATGGCTGGTATCGTGCTTTTTTCGATTTTCGGTTGCACCAGCACGGTCGAGGAGGAGAATTCCAATGTAAAGAAATTCCAGTCTCAGGCAGAGATTGACGCTTTTCTTGAGGACAACAACATAGACTACCCGATGTACCGGTACGGGATAGAGAAGGTGATGATGCCGCTTTCTGCTACGGCAGACGAGGCAAGCGGCGGACTGGACTATTCCGAAACGAACATCCAGGTGGAAGGCGTCGATGAGGCTGATTTTGTCAAGACGGACGGAGAATACATCTACCTAATCAACGGAAACATGCTCGTGATCGTAGATTCCTACCCTGCTAAAGATGCGCAGATAGTGTCGGAAACCGAGATCAACGGGAGACCGGTAGATTTGTATGTAAACGGGGACAGGCTGTTCTTATTCAGCCAGGATGTTCCGGTCAATGTTGTAGACTATGCGCAGAAAGCAATTGCGCCGGAGTATTTCAGGAAGGAGAACACGCTCATTGCAACATATGACATCGGAGACAGGAAGGCACCGGAACTGCTCCAGGAGACTACAATTGAAGGGAACTATTTCAGCTCAAGGATGATCGGCGACCATGTATATGCTGTCGTGAACAAATATGTCTATGAAAATGCGAAGCCGCCTGTAATATACAGGAACGGCATCATCGTAGACGATTTCCCGGACACATACTACTTCGACATTCCTGCAAGAAGCTACAGGTTCGCGAGCATCGTGTCGCTCTCAACGGAAGGAGAGATAGAGAACAAGGTGTACCTCACAGGAGGAACTAGCGACATGTATGTATCAAAAAACAACATATACCTTGTCCACCCGACATTCACTGATGAGGCTGAGGTCGGGCCCATCTGGAGCTACTCTGGAGATTTCACTGCAATACACAGGATAGCAATAGATGAAGGGGACATTGATATCTCGGCTTCTGGAAAAGTCCCGGGACATCCGCTGAACCAGTTCTCGATGGACGAATACAAAGGAAACTTCAGGATAGCGACAACCTCTGGAAGGCTTTCAAGGTCAGCGCAAACCACGACAACATCGAACAACCTGTATATCCTTGATGAGGACCTTGAAACGATCGGAAAGATCGAGGACATGGCAAAGGGCGAGAGCATATATTCTGCGAGGTTCATGGGAGAGAAGGCGTACGTAGTCACGTTCCAGAAAGTGGATCCGCTTTTTGTAATAGACCTCGCCGACCCGGAGGATCCGGAAATCCTCGGGAAGCTCAAGATACCGGGATATTCTGACTATCTGCACCCTGTCAACGAGACGCATATCATAGGACTCGGGAAGGAAGCGATTCCTGCTGAAGAGGGAGATTTCTCCTGGTACCAGGGAGTCAAGCTTTCGCTGTTCGATGTATCAGACTTCGAGAAGCCAAGGGAGGTGTCAAAATACGAGATAGGTGATCGCGGCACTGAATCTTATGCTCTTCACGACCACAGGGCATTCCTTTTCGATTATGAGAAGGACCTTCTCGTGATACCGATAACACTTGCAGAGATAGACGAAAGCCAATTCGTGGATGTGGAACCATACCAATACGGTGATTTCGTTTTCCAGGGGGCTTACATATTCTCGTTCCGTGACGGATTCGACCTTAGGGGAAGGATCAGCCACGCAGAAGAAGAGGAGTTCGATAAATCAGGATGGTACTGGATGTCCGGAAATTCTGTCCAGAGATCTCTCTTCATTGAGGATGTTCTCTACACGATCTCCAATTCAATGATCAGGATGAACAGCCTTGATGACCTTCATGAGATCGGAACGGTGGAACTCCCATACGAGGAGCCTGAACCAATCTATTATATGGAGTAGACTTTGGTCGAAGGGGCTGATTCGCCCTTCATAATTTTTTTTATCCTTTCAGGATGGTTTGCGTTTACTATGTAGGATATGGTACCGATCGATAGTATCTCTTCAAGCTTGCCCTTCATCGATCCGGTTACATCATTCTTTTTTTCTTTCAGGTGGCTTTCTATCTTTTCGATGCTCGTTACTTCCGGAATAAGGTTTCCCTCGCTGTCAAGAACGCCGTCCACATCTGTTGCCATCACTATGAATTCGGCATTCCTTCCAAGGTATGAAACCACCTGGTCTCCGGAACAGACTGCTCCGCCGATTTCAGAATCCGGAACCATGTCGCCGTGCAGGATCGGAAGGAAGCCCCTCTGAAGGTAGTTTCTTACGATGTCCATGCGGAAAATCTCGATCCGCCTGTTCCTTGATACAACGAGCTGGTCGGTGGATATCGAGATTGCAGGAACTTCAAGTTTCAGTATCTCCTCGAGGAGCATCTTGGATAGTTCCCGGCACGAGTGGTGCGTCACCGCATATCCGTACTTCTCCCTGTCGCTTTTGATACCGTTGTCGATCCCGTAGTTGATGACAAGCGGATGGCCGAATGAACCTGCACCATGGACTACTATGAAATCGCGCGCTCCGGAATTCCAGATTTCAGCGATCATTTTTGCCATGCTCCTGATATTTTCCGGATTCTGCTTCTTGAAACCGGTTTTGTCAGTTAGTATGCTTCCCCCGACTTTGAGTATTTTCATGTTTAGATGATAGAAGAAAGGAATTAAATATCCTTATAAAGAGTCGTAAATAGTATATTATTATGAATACTGCTGATTCAGGAGCATATGCAGAAGGAGCCTTAGCCGTGCTTGTCGAATACGGTATTCCAGAAAGGGAACTATTGCGCATAATTGGAACGAACGATAATTACAGGAGGAGCTTCAGTGATGGAGAACGGGTCAGGTCAAGGCTCCGGAATCTTGAAGCATACGGGTTTGGAAAATCCGTGGCAATAGGCATGTCCATGGAAATGCCCGGCCTGATGAGCATAACAGAAGAACTGGTAAACCTCAAGCTTAAGGATCTTGAAGGGTATGGGTTTGCTAAAGAGGATGTAATAGGCATCATTTCTGATAAACCTTCCATACTCAGTTTTTCCAGAAAAAACATAAGTGCCAAGCTCGGAAACCTTGAGGAATATGGCTTTACGGGCGCAGATGTGATTGGGATCGTGCGGAGGTTGCCTAACGCGCTCAAATATTCATGCGCAGGAGTAAATTCGAAGCTTCGAAACCTTGAAGGATATGGGTTCAGAGGTTCTGAGGTCCGCTCAATAGTTGCCTTTGCGCCTTCCGTTTTGAGCAATTCGCCGGGAAGCATCAATTCAAAGCTTGCTTGCCTTGAAGATTATGGCTTCAGCAGAATTGACGTAAGAAAGATAGTGCTGGCGTGGCCCGCAGTGCTTGCTTTGGCAAAGAGCAGTATTGAGTCAAGAGTAGCGAATCTAGAAGGATATGGCTTCAATAGGGAGGAAGTCAGAAAGATCTCGCTTGGAGGGAATGTGGTTTTCAGCTACTCTGAGAAAGCGATCAATTCAAAACTGGCATTGCTTGAAGGCTATGGGTTCAGCAAAGAGGAGGTTAGGAAATTAGTGATGGCCCGCCCCCAGGTTCTTGGATCAGATGTAGAAACGATCAGGTCAAAGTTCGGTAATCTTGAGAGGTACGGATTCAGAGATGAAGAAGTGAGGAGGATCGCCTTGAGGACGACTGCCGTTTTCAGCAACTCAGAGGACAATATCAGCTCCAAATTGATGAATCTGGAAACGTACGGGTTTGCAAGGGATGATGTCAGACGCTTGGTTATGGGGGATCCTTCGCTGCTCGGAATTTCAATAGAAACCATTAATTCGAAACTGGAAAATCTCGAAAAAAGAAGGGCTTTCCCGAATGGATTTGAAATAACTTTCAGCAGGAAAGAGGCGAGAAGGATTGTCACTTCATCGCCGACAATGCTGACAGTAAGCGAACATAATGCAGGCCGGAAGATAAGAGTCATGGCGATAATTACGGAAGGAGACAAGGAAGAGATGCTCAGCATGGGGAAAAACTGGATGCAGTCGGCAAGAAAAACGGTTTCACGGGCATCGTTTCTGAGGAAAAGCGGAATAGCTGCAGGGCAAAGCGCTTTGTTCCAGAGATCAGCTGCATTCAAGAAGAGATATGGGGTCGGACTCTGATCCGAACGCTTTTTAAAGAGAAAAAATCCAATCATGATTATGCGAATTCTTGTATGCATAACAGGGGCATCAGGACTTGAATATGGACGCAGGGTAGTGGAATCCATAGAAGGGCATGATGTGGCCGTCGTAGTTTCATCCGGGGCAAAAAAAGTTGCTGAATATGAGGGGACAAAACTTCCTGATGGGGATTACGGGGAATATGATTTCTCATGTCCGTATGCTTCAGGATCAAACCCGCCTGATGCTGTGATCATCGTGCCGTGTTCACTCAAGACTTTAGGGGAGATTGCACACGGCGTGGGAAGTTCTCTCATCACAAGGGCTGCTGAAGTCGCGTTGAAGGAAAGGAAAAAACTGATTATCGTTTTGAGGGAGACGCCATATTCCCTGATAACAATCAGGAACATGGAAAGCGTCACTCTTGCTGGCGGTGTCGTACTTCCTGCGACCCCCGGATTTTACGGAAGGCCGAAAAGCGTTGACGATATGATAGATTTTGTAGTTGCAAGGGCCCTTGACCATGCAGGCGTGGAACATAATCTGATGAAAAGGTGGGCCAGTGAAAAGTCCGACTCTTGAGTCCCTGATTCATGAAGAAGAGGATCGAAGAAAGGGACGAAGCGATACTGCTCTGATAATCCCCACCATAGACATCAGAAAACTTGAGGCAGTTGAAGATCACATTTCTGATCAGGAGGGAGAATTTGATATCATTGCAGTTTATGGGAACAAGGAGGACTTCTTGAATACCAGTATGCTCCATGTCAGGACAAAGGAGAACCTTGGGCCTGCAGGGGCGTTCTTCGTGGGTCAGAAGGTTGCAATGAGGGAAGGTTACGAAAAGATCATTCTTGCTGATGACGATTGCATCCCGAAATCGAAGAGCCTGATAAATTCGATCCGGAAGGAACTTGAGCAGAACCATGTGGTGCTTCCAAAAGAATCTGATAACGGGAGATTAGAAAGGATCGAAGTGCTTCATCATTTCGGAGGATTCAGATCAGAAGTTTTCTTAGAAGTGGGATTCACTTTCTTACCTCTTTTTATGGGCGGGGTTGACCAGGAATTCCTCATGCGGGTCAGAAGGAAGTTCGATATAGCAAGGATAAATGAAGAGGTATCACATCCGCAGAAGAGGCCATTCTTCATATGCAGCGCAAATGACCGGCAGAGGTATTACTGCAAGAACGACATCATGGTGAGGATGCTGAATGGCAAGATGATCCGGACATGGATTTCGATGGCATACCATTTGCTTGCGGGCATGATTTTTTTCCCTGTTAGAAGAGGGGTCCTGAACCACTGCCTGGAAGAGGCCTGGCTCGCCAGCTCCGTTGATTTCAGGAACTGCAGGAACCATTTCGAAGCCTTCGGGAAGGGGAAAATCGATGGGATCATTGTCGATGAAGGCTACCCTTTCTGGAAAACCATCGGAAAGGACATAATTATCGACGGGGATATGACCAGGGCCATAGTCACACTGCTGCTTGCAAGAAGTGTTGCAGTCAGGAACAGCGGAAAAGATTTCATAATATTCAGGGCAAGGAGCATATCCTCCAGGATCTTCTGGGGAACTGCATTTATCGTTGCAATACCATTTGCTTTAATAATTGCCCTTATATTGACAATTAGGGGAACTGTATTGGGATCGATCAGGAAGATCGATACCTTCAGGTATGGAGTGGAAGCATGACTACATTTCGTGAATTCATAAAAAAAATAGATATTGCCAGAACCAGGAAAGAGATCTCGAAAGATCTGGATCTTGCCGGGCTTCTGGTTGCTGCGGGCGAAAAGCCGATCCGGGCCGAAGTAAAGGGCTGTGATTTCGATGCCGTATGCAACGTATTTCCCAACCGGGAGAATGTCTGCAGATGCCTCGGATGCAGCAAGGAGGAACTGATTCCGAAGCTTGTCTATGCATTGAACAATCCGAAAAAGCCGGAACTTGTGGAGGATGGTGCAGTACTCGAAAACGAATGCGAAGTGGACCTTGACAGGCTTCCAATTCCTGTCCATGCTGAGAAGGACGGCGGACCGTACATCGCATCAGCAATAGTAATTGCCAATGACCCGGAACTTGGACGGAACCTTTCATTCCACAGGATGATGGTGATCGGTAAGGACAGGGTGGTTGCGAGGATACTTGACAGGCACCTGAAGCATTTCATTGACAGGGCAGGAGGGGAGCTTGATGTTGCTATCATCATAGGATCACCGATCAACGTGCTTCTTTGCGCTGCAATCTCATCAAAACTTGGGCAGGACGAACTTGAGTACGCAAATGCGCTTGCCGAATTGAAGACAGTAAGACTTTCCAACGGTATTGAAGTACCGGCTGAATGCGAGATGGCATTCGAGGCAAAGATAACAAAGGAGATGCATGACGAAGGGCCTTTCATCGATCTGACGCTCACTTACGATATCGTGAGGAAGCAGCAGGTGATAAAGCTCACGAAAATGTATCACAGGAACGATGCCTTGTTCCATGTGCTCCTGCCAGGAGGCCCTGAACACAAAGTCCTCATGGGAATGCCAAGGGAGCCGACCATATTCAACAGCGTTAACGAGGTCTGCAAGTGCAGGGGAGTAAACATCACCCCGGGAGGATGCTCCTGGCTCCATGCAGTCGTTTCGATAAAGAAAGAGAATGATGATGACGGAAAGAAGGCGATCGAGGCAGCATTCAGGGGCCACAAGTCGCTCAAGCACTGTGTTGTTGTCGATGACGATATTGACATAGACAACCCCTCAGAAGTGGAATGGGCGGTTGCGACAAGATTCCAGGCTGATAGGGACCTGGTGCTCAAGGAAAACGAGAAGGGTTCGTCGCTCGATCCGAGTGCAGACCCGCACACCTACAAGACAACGAAGATGGGCCTTGATGCGACCGTTCCCCTTGAACGGAAGGATGACTTCCAGAAAGCAGAATGGAAGAAGATCGATGTTGATGAGTACATTTAGGTCAGCCTAATAAACATTTTGTACCAGTATATATGTGATGATTCTTAGCGACAGAGAGCAGAAGATCCTTGACGGCGAGAGTGGCGAGGGAGCCAGGCAGTCCATGGAGATACTAACTGCACTTGGAAAGATTTACGGTGCCAAGAGGATGATAGCTGTTGCAAGCGCCCAGGTCTCTGGAGTATCCTACAAGACGATAGGAGACGCAGGTCTTGAATACCTGAAGGACCTGGTCAGGAAAGGCGCGAAGGTGAGAGTTCCGACATTCCTCAACCCGGCAGGAATGGACATAGCGCAATGGAAGGAGATGGGGATACCCGAGGACTTTGCAAAGAAGCAGAAGGAGATCCTGATCGCTTACCAGGCAATGGGGATAATGAAAAGCTGCACATGTACGCCTTATTTCGTTGGCCAGAGGCCGAAACTCGGAGAGCATATAGCATGGGCCGAATCCAGTGCCGTTTCATTTGCTAATTCAGTCCTGGGTGCAAGGACAAACAGGGAAGGTGGGCCGTCTGCTCTTGCTGCAGGAATCTGTGGTGTTACGCCGGAATACGGACTTCACCTGGACGAGAACAGGATTGCAGATATCATCGTTGAGATAGAATGCAGGCTTGAAACCAATGCCGATTTTGGGGCGCTCGGGCATGCTGTGGGAAAGCTCGTGAAGCGCAGGCTTCCCGCATTTACAGGAATAAACAAGGCAACGGAACCCCATTTGAAGGTGCTTGGCGCTTCAATGGCTTCGACCGGCTCGGTTCCGCTGTATTACGTGAAGGGCATCACTCCGGAATACGTAGTTTCGGAGGATGCAGAAAAGATAACATTTGACCAGAAACAGCTGGATGATATGAAGGACCAGCTTGACAGCAAGGAAAAGCCCCAGCTTGTGACTATTGGATGTCCGCACTGCTCGATCGAGGAGATCGAGGAGGTGGCAGAGCTTGTAAAGGACAGGAAACCGACGTGCAATTTCTGGGTCTGCACTGCAAGGAAAACCAAGGAGAAGTCTGATGAGCTTGGGTATACCGAAATCATAGAAAAGGCCGGAGGCAGGGTTGTTGCTGATACCTGCATGGTCGTATGTCCCCTTGAGGACATGGGGATGGAGATTACTGGGACAAATTCCGGAAAGGCTGCAAAGTACCTTCCGAACATGTGCAAGCAGAAGGTCGCCTTCGGGGACCTTGAGGACATATTATTCAGGTGAAAAAAATGAATGCCCGTCCAATAGCAAGCGGAATAGGAAAGGGCCCGGCCCTTGTATCCAAGGAGCCGATCAGCTTCCTCGGGGGAATCGATCCGAAGACAGGGATCGTGATCGAGGACGGCCATCCGCTCAAGGGAAAGGATGTCACCGGAAAGGTATTGATATTCCCCAACGGAAAGGGATCCACTGTCGGATCATATGTCATGCTCCAGCTTGTAAAGAACAACCATGCGCCTGTTGCAATAATCAACATCGCTGCAGAGCCGATAATTGCAGTCGGGGCCATAATATCGAAGATCCCGATGGTCGACAAGCCTGAAGAGGACGTGCTTTCAATAGAGGATGGAACAGAGATAGAAGTGAATGGAAGTTCAGGTAGTATCGTTATTTCCTGACTTTTAGGACTTCCCTCATCCTGTCGATCCGGTAATTGGTTATCGGATTGCACTCTGATAGATCCATCGGGCCGAAGCGCTTGTACTGCAATGATCCTGCATAGGCTATCATCGCCCCGTTGTCACGGTTGTACTCGTTTGCGGCGACACCGAATTCCGCATCATCTTCATTGCACATTTCAATCAGCATTTCCTGAAGGCGCTTGTTCTGGGCAACCCCTCCGCATACTACGAGCTGCTTTTTCCGGCTCAGGAAGAGCGCCCTTTCTGTAACCTCGCATGTCATCGCGAATGCCGTCTC
>JBNLBN010000017.1:0-30676 GCA_050303335.1 Candidatus Micrarchaeia archaeon | reverse complement strand
ATAAAAGAGTAGGTCCCGTTCCCCGTGGTTCCCACGTCAACGTCGGGCGCAATGTTTTTCTAGTCGACAATCCTTCCAGTGATTTTGGGGTGGTTGTGGAGGCCAAAGACCATTTCGTTGAAAACTGAGATAATTTGAAAGAATGAGCGCCTTGTCCGTGAACAACATTTCGGTCCAATTTTGTGAAGAATAAGCGCCTTGGCCGGGATTCGAACCCGGGTCGCAAGAGTGACAGTCTTGTGGGCGAACCACTACACTACCAAGGCAAAAGCAGATTATCAGAAATTACATTGTATTATTTTTATAAATCAATCGTTTCGGACCCTCTTTACACGTACAGCAGAGTCTGGTTCCATCGGCGGGAATTCGCTCTCGAGGAACTCCCTGCTTTGCCCTGCTTCTGCTGCCTTTTTTGCCCTCTCAAGCAAAAGTGCAGTCTGAATCCTGAATTGGGAGGATCGGATATCACTGATTGATTTGGCTACTTCGTAAACTCTTCTGGTCATGGGGGACTCACCTGCTTTTTTTACGCAAATGTTATATTTATATTTTTCCCATAACTGACACATGATCGATCTTCACACCCACACAACATCATCTGACGGCATTTTCACCTTCGAGGACCTGGTCCAGGAAGCGCATTCGAGGAAACTGAATGCAATTGCGATTACTGACCATGACACCCTTGAATCAGCGAAGAAGATAACCTGCTCGGAACCCCTCAGGGTGATCCCCGGAATAGAGATCTCCATTTTCGATGATTATTACAATTACATGGATGTGCACATGCTCGGATTGTTCATCGACCCAAACAGCAAAAGACTCGTGCAAAAGCTCGATGAGCTGAAAATCCAGAGATTGTCCCAGAAAAAGGAGATGATATCCCTCTTGAACGAGCAGGGCTATGAGGTTACTCTCGAGGATGTCCTTGAATTCGCCTCTGGAACAGTCGGCCGTCCTCATATCGGAAAAGCCCTAATGAAGATATACCCTAAGGAGTTTCCCACACTGCAGTCGACATTCGACAGGCTGATCGGAAACGGGAAACCCGCCTATCTTCCAAGGAAGGACCATTTCAGGCTCAAAGATGCCATTTCCCTCGTTCACGCGGCAGGAGGCCTTTCATTCCTTGCGCACCCGTTCCTGAACAAATGCGACATAAAGCAGCTCGTCTTCGATTTCAAGGAGGAGGGCGGCGATGGCATAGAATCGTATTACGACTATTCGTTCTATTTTCCCGGGCCTCCGATGATACCAAAGGGAAGGAGGATGGCAAGGGATTTCGAGCTGCTCGAATGCGGCGGATCGGATTTCCACGGGACAAAAGGCCCGTGGCTCGGGGAATTCGACGTCCCGGACGAACTATTGGAAAATATTATTAAGTATTTGGATAAAAATTAATAATATGGACATCCTTATCTGGATTCTTGGAGCGGCACTGATAGACACCCTCCTGGGTTTCATCGGAGTTTTTTCACTTTACATAAGTCAGAGGAACCTGGACCGGATATCGCATATACTAATGGCCTTTGCAGCAGGAACGCTTCTTGGAGGCGCATTCCTGCACCTTATTCCCGAGGCAATAGAGCAGTCTTCTGTTGATACAGTTCTGATATATACCCTCGTAGGATTCATACTCTTCATATTCCTTGAAACATATGTCCACTGGCACCATTGCAAGGACTGTGACATCCATCCTTTTTCCTACGTAATGCTCGCAGGCGATGCAGTTCACAATTTCATCGGAGGCCTTGTCCTTGCAGCAAGCTTTCTCATCTCCGTTCCGCTAGGAATAGCCACTGTCATTGCTATCATTTCGCATGAACTCCCCCAGCAGCTGGGAATCTTCGGCGTCCTCATTAAAGGAGGTCTTTCCAGGGGAAAGTCAATAACCTACAGTTTCCTTGCCCAGTCTACAATAATCCCAGGAGCGCTTGCTGGATTCGCACTATCAAGCCAAATCGAATGGCTCACCATATTCCTTGTCCCTTTTGCAGCCGGGAATTTCATCTACATCGCCGCATCTGACCTGATACCGGAGATGCACAAGGCAGAGGGAATTGAGAAGATAAAAAACACTATGATACTGATCGCAGGTATAATCTTCATGTACCTTTTGGCATAGTTTTTTAAGATGGCATTTCCCTAAGTATTAAACGGCTCTCTTTTTTTCGAATTAGCTGGAGGGCCGGAAGACCTATATGATTAAACGGGCTCTAATCAGCGTATTTGACAAGGAGGGTGTTGTCGAACTAGCAAAATACCTTTCCGGGAAAGGAATCGAGATTCTCTCAAGCGGAGGAACCGCAAGGATCCTGAAATCCAATGATGTAAAAGTTACTGATGTTTCTGAATTCACAGGATCCCCCGAGATGATGGATGGAAGGGTAAAAACGCTCCACCCGAAGATCCACGGGGGACTTCTTGCCGACCGCTCCAATCCGAAGCATATGGAAGAAGCAGAGCGCGAAGGCATCCAGCCGATAGACCTGGTTGTCCTAAACCTTTATCCATTCAAGGATACGGTGCTCCACGGGGCGGAGCTTTCCGAAGTGATCGAGAACATCGACATAGGAGGCCCGACACTTCTTCGTGCTGCTGCAAAAAACTACCAGCATGTCCTTATCGTCACCAATCCTTCACAATACAGCACACTAATCGAGGAGATGGAAAAAGGGGTCTCAAGGGAATTCCGTGAAAGGCTCGCAGTGGATGCCTGGACCCGGATTTCCCACTACGACGTGCTCATCGAAAAATACTTCCGCAGAAAGTTCGGGATGAAGGATGAGTATCCGGAATTCCTGAACCTCACATTCAGGAAGAAGCAGGACCTAAGATACGGTGAAAACCCGTTCCAGACAAGTTCTCTTTACTATGATGAATACTACACCAATCCCTCTGTCCTGCATTCCGAGCAGCTCCAGGGCAAAATGCTATCATACAACAATGTCCTTGACTGCAACGCTGCATTCAAGCTGATCCGTGAGTTCGAGAAACCGACATCGGCAATTATCAAGCACAACAATCCCTGCGGGGTCGCATCAGGTGATGACATCCTTACCGCATTCAAGAATGCAAAGGCCGTGGATCCCCATGCATCCTTCGGAGGGATCGTAGCGCTGAACAGGCCTGTCGATACTGAGCTTGCAAAAGAGATAGTCGAAAAATTTGTCGAGATAGTTATCGCCCCGGAATTTTCGCAAGAGGCAATTGAGATATTCTCTGCAAAGAAGAAGCTGCGGCTCCTCCTGAACAAGGAGATAACGATTCCCAGGAAGGAATACAGGAAGTACCGTTCAGTCCTTGGAGGGCTCCTTGTCCAGCAGGCGAATGTCCTCCTTCTGGATGAGATGAAGGTGGTTACAAAAAGGCAGCCGACAGAAGAGGAGCTTGCCTCGATGAAATATGCCTGGACCGTTGCAAAGTACGTGAAATCCAATGCGATAGTCTATGCCAAGCCGGACCGCGTTGTAGGTATCGGTGCCGGGCAGATGAAGCGGGTCGATGCAACGAAACTCGGTGCCATGATCGCAAACGACTACGGCGAATCGCTGGACGGATGCGCTATGGCAAGCGATGCCTTCTTCCCGTTCAGGGACGGCATTGATGCCGCAGCAAAGCTGAACATCAAAGCGGTGATCCAGCCAGGAGGATCGATCAGGGACCAGGAAGTTATCGATGCTGCAAACGAGCACGGCATGACAATGGTCTTTACCGGCATCAGGCATTTCAGGCACTAGCATATCCTGCTGCCAGATTCAGATATTTCTCCATCCTTTTTTTCGATTCATCATCTTTTTTCTGCGAATAATCTATTGCGGCAATCTTAGCCCTTACATTTGCCCTGTAGCATTTGTAGAGCGGGAGCAGTTCAATGAGCTGCGAGTCCCCGGTCCTTTCTACGTATTCCCTGATAAAGAGTTCCGAAAAATCCCTTCTCCCGAACGCGTCAAGATCCATTGCCATGAACGCCACTTCCGATGCGGGATCTATGTTCCTGAAATCGAACGAGAATTCAATACAGTCAATGATCCGGAGCGGATCAAGGAATATGTTTCCGGAATGGAGGTCGCCGTGGCACTCAAGGCAGTCCCTTCGTGAAAGTTCCAGCCGATCAATCTCTTTCCTCGACCATCCTATGATGTCCTGCAGCCTGGATGGATCAAGCCCGGCCTCTGCGAAAGTGCCCTCATAATTCTTTATGTCTTCGATCTGGCTGAATACGATTCCAGGGTCGCATATTCCCGTGCTTTTCAGTTGTTTGTGGAAACCCGCGATTATTTCTGCGATTTCCATGATGTGGCTTTCGGTCACTTTACCTTCAAGAAGCATCTCGTCCATCTTGTTCGAAAGCTTCCTCATCTTGACAGCATAATCTATTATTTTCCCGTTACCCTCAATCCCGTCTTCGCATACAGGAACGACGCCAAGATATACATCCGGGGAAAGCCTTCGGTTCAGCCTCACTTCCTCCTCACAATAGTATCTTCTTTTTTCCAGCGTGGAAAAATCAAGGAACGAAAGTTTGATCGGCTTCTTTATCTTGTATACAAATTCGTTTATGTGGATCCAGGATATGTGCGTCTCGATCATAGCAATCCCAGGTACTTGAGTGCAATCTCCTCCTGCTTTCCTTTTGGAAGGGAGCAGTCGATTACAAGATGGTCCCCCTCAATTTCTTCGAAGGATTCCTTCATTTTCTGATATATCTCAAATCCGGCATCGCTTATCGCTTTGTTCCTTTCCTTCCGGCGATCCAGTCTGGCCCGGACCATTTGCTCTGGAAGGGTACATTCAATTATTCTCAGATCATCTGTTACCCTCAGTGCAAGGTCCCGGAATTTCCTTGTTGAGAAAGTTGCATCAAGTATCACGTTCCTACCCTGATTGATGTGCTTTTCGGCAATATTCATCATCTCCAGATAGACTGCTTTTTTCTCATTCTCGTCATAAGTCGGATTCTTTGTGATCTGCTTCCTGATTATGTCCGTATTAAGGTAAATAGCAGGAATTTTCGTTTTCAGCCTCTTTGACAGTGTACTTTTCCCACTGCCCGGTAGACCACAAATTATTATAAGCATAATCAAACTATAGCTAAATAGCTTAAAAACCCCGAGTTTTGGTGAGATAAATGTATGACGTTATAGTAATTGGTGGAGGTCCATCCGGATCCAGCTGTGCCGCATTCCTTTCCAAGAAAGGAAGAAAAGTGCTCCTCTTGGACAGGGCAACATTCCCGAGGGACAAGACCTGTGGAGACGGGATCAGCGGAAGGTCTGTCGGAGTCCTGAACGAGCTTGGAGTCTATGACATGTTCAGCTCTGTTGAACATATGGATATGTTCGGTGTGACATTCTCAGCCCCAAACGGGACTGTTGTTCCCGTGACATCGGAAAAGAACGGCAAGAAGAGTGAAAAGCCCCCAGGTTTCGTATGCAGGAGAATGGTGTTCGACAACGTGTTGTTCCAGTACGCAAAATCGCTTGCAGCAAAGACTGTAGAGGGCTTTACCGCGACGGATCTGATTATGGAAGGGGACCGTCCAGTCGGAGTAAAAGGACAGAAGGACGGGAAGGAGATGGAATTCCGTGCAAAGATTATTGTAGGTGCTGACGGGGCCGCAGGGATTACGGCAAGGAAGCTCGGGTCGAACAATACCGATCCCAAGCACCAGGCCGCTGGAATCCGCACATACTATGAGAACGTTGACGGCATGATTGACCAGATCGAGCTTCATTTCGTAAAGGAAGGGATACCAGGATATTTCTGGATATTCCCGCTTCCTGACAAAAAGGCCAATGTCGGGATGGGAATGCTTGTTTCAGACATGCAAAAAAAGAAAATCAACCTGTCCAAGGTGATGGAAGACATCATCACAAACAACAGAGTATTCAAGGAAAGGTTCAAGAACGCGAAGCGGACCACTGAGATAAAGAGCTGGCTCCTGCCTTTTGCAACCAAGAAGGTGAAGTGCTACGGCAACGGCTATCTTCTTGTCGGAGACGCTGCATCCCTGATCGATCCGTTTACAGGTGAAGGGATCGGAAACGCGCTGACAAGCGGGAAGGTCGCCTCGGAAATAATCAACGAGGCCCTGGATGCAAACGACTTCACCGAAGGAAGGCTTTCAGCATATCAGGAGAAGCTCTACAAGGTGATCGGATCCGAGGTAAATTCCAATTACAGGCTCCAGCAGCTCGGAGGTAGCGAATTCCTTCTGAACATGGTGATCGGAAAGGCAAAGAGGAGCAAGGACATCCGGGCGGTTATTTCCGATGCGCTGATTGACCCGGACAATCACAAGAACCTTTATGACCCGGTATTCCTTTTCAAAGCCCTCATCGCCTGAATTTGGAATCCCTTTTTATTTGTTTTTCACTTCTTTTAATCATGAAAAAATACGACATAATCATTGTTGGTGCCGGAGCCGGATCCATCGTCATGAGGGAGGCCCTGCGACAGGGTTTGGACATAGCATATATTGAAGAGGGTGCAATGGGCGGAACATGCCTCAACCGCGGCTGCATCCCGACAAAAATCCTTATTCACAGCGCGGATGTTGTGCAGACGATAAAGAAGGCCTCAGTCTTCGGCGTGAACGCAAAGATCGAGTCGCTTGATTTCCTAAAGGCAATGAAGCGGTCGTGGACAGTCGACGAGGATTCCAAGAAGATAGAAGAAGCGGTAAAAAACCTTGATGATGTCGACCTTTACCAGGCAAGGGGCGAATTCACCGGGCCAAAGACCATGAAGGTCGGAGACGAGGAGATCACAGCCGATACCATAGTTGTTGCAACAGGGACAAGGCCATCTGTACCTCCTATCGAAGGGCTTGAAAAAGTTCCATATATGACATCTGATGAGGCGCTCAGGCTTGAGGAGCTTCCTCCGGAACTAATCATAATCGGAGGAGGATACATCTCCGTAGAGCTTGCCCATTTCTTCGGATCTATGGGATCAAAGGTTAAGATCCTCCAGAGAAATGTCCGTCTCGTTCCGCACGAGGACCATGAGATAGCAGACAAGTTCACCGAGCTGTTCAGCAAGCAGCATGAAGTGCACCTTGGATTCAATAGCGCCAAAGTAGAAAAAGCAGGCGACCGGATTAAGGTCACAAGCAAGGACGGCAAATCAGTCGAGGGAACGCATCTTCTTGTTGCAACAGGAAGGGTGCCGAATACCGACACCCTGAAAGCAGAAAAAGCAGGAATCGAGTTGACCCAGCACGGTTACATCAAGACGAACGAATTCATGGAGACGAGCGTCAAGGGAATCTGGGCTCTAGGAGACGTTGCAGGAGAATGGCTTTTCAGGCATTCGGCCAATTACGAGGCTGGACTCGTTGCATACAACATATTCCATCCGGATTCTATGGCAAAAAGGAATTACACTGCAATGCCGCATGCCATATTCAGCAACCCTCAGGTTGCAGGAGCAGGGGCAATGGAGCAGGAACTCGAGGGAAAGGAATACAAAGTAGGAAAACTTCCCTACATTAAGACTGCGATGGGCGAAGCGCTTGATGAACACGACGGTTTCGTGAAATTCCTTGTCGGCCCTGACAGGAAGATCCTCGGATGCCATATCATCGGCCCGGAGGCATCGACGCTAATCCATGAGGTTCTCGTTGCAATGCGGACCGGAAACGGCACCGTAGAAGACATAACAAGGACGATTCACATCCACCCAGCGTTAAGCGAGGTAGTGGAACGTGCATTGAGGGGAATCTGAAGTAGGAAAGACGAATGCCGGAACCATATACACCCGTTCATTCTGGAAATGCATGCTTCTCTTGCCATCGAACAGTTCGATATCATCGAGCCGCTTGATCAGATCCCGAAAGTCATCCAATTCAATCTCAAAAGACATAACGGCAGTTCCGTCATTGTTTCTGCTGGCCCCGAACTGGAAACAGAAAACTGCACCCTTTTCAATACAGATGAACCTTAGTTCCATCAGTCCGTTATGTTTAACAGAATCGAAAAACGGTTCCGGTACTGGTATCCTTGCTCGTTCTTTCCTTTTAAACATTCTACCCACTCTGATTTTTGGATAGTAAAATATGGAAAGAAATGTATTTAAAAGAGCCTTGCTCCGGATTCTATGTCGGCTTTGCTTATCTTCACATAGCTTCCGTCTATTACATGCGGCAGGTGCGAAGGCCAGCATCCGACATTCTTGTTCCTTTCGCCAAGGTCGTCGATCCTGAATTTCAGTCCGCAGTTATTGCAAACCACTGCGTCGCCCTGCTGCGAATATCCCTTGTGCGAGTTGTAGCAGACCTCGCAAGCATCAAAAGCAACCTTCACGTCGCCTGAACTATCAAGGACTGCGAAGTACTTGATCGTTTTTCCCTGGTAGTCGTATTCGTAATGCGTCAGGCTTGTCCCGATGTCCTTCATCTCGAGGTATACATAATTCCCGTCCAGAGACTGATCCTCGACAGGTACCGATTCATTTGCCGGACTGCTGGTGCATCCCAAAAGCAACAAAAAAATTCCTAGTGCCAATATTTTCATCATTTCACCTTACCTAGTAGTATTGAGTTTGTAACCACAGAAACAGAGCTTAGTGCCATAGCGCCTCCTGCTATCATGGGATTGAGCATGAGGCCGAATCCGATCAGCACTCCTGCTGCAATCGGTATCCCTATTACATTGTATATCAATGCCCAGAACAAGTTCTGTTTTATCTTTCCCATGGTTTTCTTTGATAGGATTATTGCACGCCTTACGTCCCTGAGCGTATTTCTCATCAATATTATGTCCCCGGTCTCGATTGCAATGTCTGTTCCGGATCCCATAGCGATTCCCAGGTCGCTCTTTGCAAGAGCAGGCGCATCGTTTATTCCGTCTCCGACCATTGCAATGTTGCCCTCCTTTTTCAGCTTGTCTATCAGGCCCGCTTTTTCTGCCGGAGATACGTTTGCAAAATACGAATCAACTCCGGTTTCCCTTGCGATTGCAGCGGCAACCCGCTCATTGTCGCCTGTAATGATGTATGTCTTGAGCCCGAGCGCCTTGATCTCCCTGATGGCTTCAAGGGAATCCTCCCTGATCCTGTCCTTGATGGCAATCAGTCCGATAATCTTTTTGTCAGAAAGGTACACAACAGTATTCCCTTCCTCTTCCAGGGTTGCAGCCTGATTCTCGATCTCGCCTGTTACCTTTGCCTTCCCGAGGAAATATTCCTTCGCACCAATTTTTCCCTTTATCCCCTTTCCGGTTACCGCCTCGAAAGAAGTTACCTTTTTGGCCTTCATCCCCTTCTTTTCGGCGATAGAGACAACCGCATCAGCAAGCGGGTGCTCTGAATTCTTTTCCAGGCTGTATGCGATTTGAAGAACCTCATCCTCGCCCAGGCCGAATCCAATGATTTTCGAGACTTCCGGCTTGCCCACAGTTATGGTTCCGGTCTTGTCGAATGCAATGCTGTCTATCTTCTCGACCTTCTCAAGAACGGCACCGTTCCTGATCAGGATTCCCATCCCAGCTCCCCTTCCTGTTCCGACAAGGATGGCAGTAGGCGTTGCAAGTCCAAGTGCGCATGGGCATGCTATGACAAGCACGGAAACGCCCAGGATGAGGGCAAATGAAAATTCAGCTCCAATCACGAAATACCAGACGGAGAATGTTATGAGCGCTATCGCGATTACTATTGGAACGAACACAGAAGAAATCTTATCAGCATATCTCTGGATCGGGGCTTTCTGTGACTGCGCCTCCTCCACGAGCTTGATGATCTGGGAAAGTGTGGTATCCTCACCCACCTTTGTCGCCTTGAATTTCAGGATTCCGTTCTTGTTTATTGTTCCTCCGACAACAAGGCTTCCCTTGGTTTTTTCAACGGGAATCGGCTCTCCGGTTATCATGGATTCATCTACTGTCGAATGTCCCTCTACTACCTTTCCGTCCACAGGGATCCTTTCCCCGGGCTTCACCATTATGATATTTCCTATCTTGACATCCTCTGCATCAACCATTGTTTCCTTGTCGCCGTCAACGATCCTTGCCTGCTTGGGGGAAAGATCGAGCAGCTTGCGAATTGCCTCGCTCGCCCTTCCCTTGGCCCTTGCCTCAAGGTATTTTCCGAATACGACAAGTGATATAAGAACTGCAGAAGTTTCGAAGAACGTTTCCATTGCCCCTGTAAGCACCAGGTAAACCGAATAGAAATATGCCGCGCTTGTTCCCATTGCAATCAGGGTGTCCATGTTCGCCGATCCGTTCTTCAATGCGCTCCAAGTACCCCTGTAGAATTGCATGCCGACATAGAACTGGACAGGTGTGGAGAGTACCCAGAGAACATACGGCTTGAAGGGAATCTCTATCATGAACATTGCCAGGACGAATACCGGTATTGCGAATATGAAACTTATAATCGTCATCTTTTTGGCATGGCTGAGTTCTTCTGCCCTGGCCTTCTTTTCGACATCATCTCCCTTTGTTATCTCAACAGCCCCATATCCTATGTCGCTGATTTTTTTCAGGATGTCCTCGATCGATGTTTTCTTCTCGTCATAATCGACCGAAGCGGTATTGGTGCTGAAATTCACCATGGTGTCCACGCCCTGCTTTTTCAGGGTCTTTTCGATATTGAGTGCACAATTTGCACAATGCATTCCGCTAACACTAATTTTTTTCTTCATCTTGATCCCCCGCAGCCGCAGCCTCCGCTCTCGCCGCAGCTAAAGCCCTGAGGCGGAACCGGTATCTGCTGAACGGTGACGTTTTCATCATCAGTAATTATAAACTGTCCTGGTATCATGCCCATCCAGCAGCTCCACTTAACAACGCCTTCCTCTCCGGGTGTGAATTCGATTACCTGGATCCCCTTCTTGATCGGTATGCTCAGCCCGTATTCCCTAACTATTATCTCGTTATTGCAGCCGTTTATCTCCTGGCCGTTTATCTCCCATCTTACAGGTATCCCTTTTTTCAGAACAAAACTGTTCGGTTCCCATCCATATCCGGTCACATTCATCTGGATCACCTGGTAGCCGTCCTCTATTACAGGAGCGTTGTCAGGAACTTCCTCCGGGATGAAGAATCCTAAACCCAGAAGGTTCATCCCGTTATTGGCCATTGCTATCCCAAGGATTATCACGAACAGGCCGGAGATCCTGACAATATTGTTTGAGAAAGCCGAACTTAGGAAATTTGATGCTATACCGAATGTCAGGAGCGGGGCAAGCGTTCCCATTCCGAAAAAGAACAGGGCCTGGGCTCCTGCGACCACGCTGCCCGTTCCTGCAGCGAAGATATACATCGCCTGGAGAGGCCCGCATGCAATCATGAAACCATTCAGAATCCCAGTTACGAAAGGTCCCTGCCCCGGCTTTGCCTTGACAATGCTCGGGATCCTCACCTGGAGCTTCCTCAGTACAGGGAATATGTTGAGCATATTAAGGCCATATATCAACAGAAAGATTCCTGCGATTATTGCAATGGATCCCCTCAATTCAGGTGTGAATGATATGAAAGATCCGACCAGTCCGAAAAAAGCCCCGATAGCAGTATATGATATGGTTTTACCTGAGCCATAAAGAACATGCGGAATAACATTTCCCATCCTTTTGATGTGGTCGGCGTATGAGAGCACGAACCCCCCGCACATACCTATGCAATGGAATCCTGTGAGAAATCCAAGGATGAACAATGCTGCAAAACCTGCTTCCATATCTATATTCGAGAAGTCGAGGTCGAAAGAATCCCCGAAAATGAAATATGCACCGATAATTATTGCAAAGAATCCGATGGCAATCGTCATTGCTTTCCTGGATTCCCCTCCATCCCCGTATCCAAGAGCCTTGATCGTTGCCCTGATCTTCTCCTCATTTGTCTCTTCCGTAAATTCGACTTCGGTCGTCTCATTTTGGTAGTCTGATTTCACAGTAACTACTCCATCCATCTTGGAGAGACCATTTTCTATGCTCTTCTCGCAGGAATAGCACTCCATGCCCGTAGTTTTAAGCTTGACAGTCTTGGTAACCTTCATCTTTGCACCCTGAATCCGAGTTCCTCTATGGTCTTTATAATCGTGTCCTCATTCCCCTCTTCAGTATCAACTACTGCCTTCCTATTCTCCAGGGAAACCTCGATTCTTTTCACAAAGCCGAGATCCCCTACCTCTCCCTCAATCAGCATCTTGCAAGACTTGCAGTGCATTCCTTCAATTGTGAGTTCCATGCCAACAACCACATATGAAACCATACTTATATTTTGCTGAAACCATGGTTTCATATTCCGAAATCCTACTTTCTAATGTTCTTTACTATTAGTATGATTACGAGGATGATCAATGCAATGAGCAGGATGATCACCAGGATGTCTACTAGGCTGTATCCTTGCTGATATCCCATCCCGTAGCCACCCGAAAGTATGGGTTGGTTCCCCATCATTCCATAGCTCATCATACCACCCATCATACCGTACCGGGCGTCATTACAGTAAAACCTCTGAGCCATATTGATATGGGCTGCGCGAAGGCTTTCCGATCCTTCCCCTCCCATCATACGGTCCATAAGTTCGTGCTGTTCTCCAGGATGCATCAGTTCCATTATGTAATCCCCGATCAGTTCAAGCTGGTCATCCGTCAGTTCGCTGCAGCTGATATTGGAGTCATAAAGCTCCTTTCCTTCTGCTATGTGGTCTCCTGAACCAAAAACAATCCCAGTTATCAGCAATGCTAAAATTATCCATTTCATTTTATCACCTTTTCGAATTCATCTATCGGCTGGGGCCCTATTAGGGGCTTTCCGTTAACGAAGAACGTCGGAGTGGCATAGATGTGGGCATCTTTTCCCTGTTGAATGTACCGGTCAAGCTCTTCAGCCGTCTCCATGTTGTCGTAACACCTGTTGAATTCTTCCATATCAAGACCAGCTTCTCTTGCAAGGTCTTTAATCACTACCTCTCCCTCCTGTGAGCACTGTTCCTGCTTCTCGAATATCCTCCGCCTCAATTCCCAGGACTTGTCCTGCCTGTTTGCGCAAAGAACAGCGATTGCTGCATTGTAGCTGTTTTCATGGTTGGGGAGTGGGAACGGCTTGAATACATAATTTATATCCTCTCCATGCCTCTCAAGGAGAACCTCAACAGCTGCTTCCGCCTGTTTGGTATAGGGGCAGGTGAAGCATCCGAATTCAACGATCGTCGTATCGGCATTTGGATTCCCATCAGTTATCCCGTCGAAATCCGTCGGTGCTATCAGGTCCGCCGGCTCGCTGAACCTTCCATAATCCCCTGTGAGGTCATTGAGTATGCATGCACCTGTGCTCTCCGGACCGTCGCAGTTCCCGAAATAATAGAAGTTGTACACTCCGTATGATAGGTATGCGAAGCTTATGACCGACAGGGCAAAAAATCCCCATGAGAATGCTGCGAAGTGCCTGTTGAGAATCTTAGCGCCTCCAGGACTGAAGGCAAGCAGCGTTGAAACCAGTTCCGATTTGATCCTGTCATTAAGGTCCGTATCGCATGGCTTGAATGTTACCGTCAGGAACACACATCTGAATGCTTCTTTTGCCAGTTTCCTGTATTTTGCCGAAAATATGGACAAAACCGAAAACACGAAAAAAGCTATTATGCAAGCTGCCAATATCTCACCTTCATGAAATTCCCTCAACTGAAACCTTACTTATATCTTGCTGAAACGAAGGTTTCGCTTTTTGAAACTCTGGCATTTCTTTATAAATCAGAAGTGCCAATTCATCTAAATGGCTGACAATAAAAAACCGCTTATAGGACTGGTACTGCTTGCCGTATTCTTCCTGCTTGTGACCTACATACCGAAATTTGTTGAGGGGGGAGTCCCGATAATCTGTGTGGAGGACGGTGACTGCCAGCACGAGGCCTATCTTGACAGCCTAATATCCTACATACCGCTCTTCATCATATTCGGATTCCTTCTTGGAATAGGAATATCCTACCTTTATTTCGAAAGGAAAATTGAAGCCCCGGCAAAGGACCGGTCCGCTGTTGTCCTGTCCTTCCTCCCTCCAGGGGAAAGAAGGATCATAGCCAAGCTTATTGAGAAGAAGGGCGAAGTCCTCCAGTCCGAGATCTCAAGGATCGAAGGCATAGGCAAAGTCAAAGCCCACAGGATAGTTGACAAGCTTATAAGAAGGGGCATATTGGAGAAGGAGCAGGTCGGAAAGACCAACATTATCAGGCTAAAAAAGGAGGTCCGTGAAGGACTATAATATCCCGCCTGCCTGATTTGAACAAGCAACCTTCCCGTTTCTACTCATAAAAATTGAGTTTAACCAAAACTACAGCGGGACGCTCTACCGTTGAGCTAAGGCGGGTTACTAAGGAATTGAAGAGAATCTATTAAAAATGTGACCTTTCCCTGCCGTCTCTGATGTCCTCGATAAGCGTTACCAGCCTATGGAGGGGCGCCACATCATCCTTCACATTCTCAAGCAGGCCGAAAAGATGGGCCGCCACCCCTTCGCTTTGGAGGCCGCGGTCCTCCATGTAATCAAGGATCCTATTGATGGATTCCTCGTTTTTTAGGTCCTCAAGCCTTTTTTCGTATGCTCCGTTGTGCCTGAAATCGCTGAGTTCATCTGCTTCATATATGACCTGCTCCAGGCTTTCAATGAAAAACCTGTCCTTTTCAAGCGCCATTGTCAGGAATGACAGTTCCTCCCGGAGGTTTCTCCTGTACTGTGCGGGAAATCCGACGCCCCTGATCTTCTTGCCGTCAAGATACTCTTCTGCCTCTTCACTGATATATCTGGTGAAGTCTCCCATTATCCTCCCGTGCTCTTTCTTGACCCTGCTTCTAAGATGCATGAGAACGAAGTTCTTGGATATCAATAAAACAGCAGCCAGCCCTGCGGCAGCTGCAACAGCATACCTGGCAAAACCACCCCCCTCCTTTGAGAAATCAATCGTATATGCTGATACTGCGGATAAAGCAGCTGTAAAAGCCGCCGTCACATACCTTCCATGTACTTTCAGCGGATCGAAGCAGTCATGGCAGTTGGTTGGCACCACGACTGATAACATTTCGCCTGTTCTTTTTACGTCTTCACTGATCTCAACCTGCGCCTGCATAACCCTTTTCCTCAGTTCAGGTGGATAGAAATCCTCTGCCTTCGGCTTGAAGTGCCTTTTTGTCGCATGTTCAAGGTCAACCCTTACCGAAATGTCGATCATCCGGCGTATTCCCTCCTCCTTCAGGTCCATTTCCTGGAACCTGCCGAGTTTTGCCTCAATCTGGGAAATCCTCGGTTTGTACCTCTTTGCCACTAGCTCTGCTGCTCTCATTGATGTAATTGATGTACAAAAATGCATATAAATCTTATATTACATTTATCAACGCATTTTGACAAATATAATAACATTTAAAAACGTTTTTTGTTAATATCTATCCTATGAAATCCATTGTCAGAGTTGGTATTAGGATTCCTCCTTCAAGAGATCCTTATTCAGTCCTTGGCGTTCCAAGGCATGCAACTGAAAGAGAGATAAGGAATGCATTCAGGTCGCTTGCACCGCTTGTCCATCCTGACAAGACTGGCTCTGCTGAGGATTTCACGAGGCTGAATGAGGCCTTCCAGATAATTGGAGACGTTGATAGGAGGGCGGAATACCACTGCAGGCAATATGCAGATATCTGTACAGATGAGAGTAATCGTCATTTTGACCGGTTCGTTGCAGCAGGCCAACTGGTAAAGACGGCAACCCACCCTGATCATCTGGATATATTGATTACTGACATGATTGAAAAAGGCGATGATACCCTCAAAGTTCTTCCTCTTGTGGCACAAAGATACCTGGAACTTGCAACAACATTCCAGGAAATCAGATTTATTACGAACATGATGAGGCTTTTTAGTCTTCCCGACTATCACAGGAAAGAAGCCATTGCACGTTTCAACAATATTTCAAATGAGGCTGGACAAGAATCGCCAACAGAAAGAGCTGCATCAGATCAACAGCCCGGACAAACTACGGGATTTGAATATTACCAGCCTGATGTATCGAGGCGAGATCCTGCTACCTCTGATGTTTGGCGCGAAGTCAATTCAGGAGTCGGGGTCTGCTCCCACCTCCAGAAACAATATATATCTGCATTGGTCAGGATGGTGGAATTCGAGACAGGAAAGCTCAACCTTTTGTCCTATTCGTTGAATCCGGAACTGCCAGAGAAACTCAGGGAAGCAGCCGGACTTAAATACGTTCAGCTTGAATCTGATGCGGATAAACTTAGGCTGTTTAGCAAAATGTCCGGAATTCCTGAAGATGCAAAAGAAGCAGCAATCGATAAGGCCGGCTTTGATAAAATTGAATCAGTGTTTATTTTCGATATCTCACTAAATAGAAAAATATTTGATAACCTCAATCTTATCAAAATCAAGAATAGATAACAATGCCCTGCTGTTTGATAATATTCATCAGGGCTCCGAATTCCAACTGTACGGAATATTCATGGGCAATTTCGTCCGTTCCGCCGATGGAGATGTCGACTATTTTCTTTGGATCAATTTCTGATGCAATGACTATGCCGTCGATCTGCTTTGCTGCTTCTTCACTCATTACAGGTGAGCAGGTTCCTCCTCTCATTCCTTCAGGAAGTTCCTCGCTTTTCCTTGCCCTTTTCGCCTGGCTTTTCGTAAGACCGGCCTTTGAAAGGGATTTGGCATCCAACTTGTCGCTTGCAAGCCTTATCACCCCGTACTTTCTCGTTTCCCCTCCGTCCTTCGGAACGTAATCAAAGAAAGCAATCGATAGTATCTGGTCCATAGGAAACCCTGTAAGTCTGGACTTGGTCTCGCAGCTTCCATCAGGCAGTGAAGTATGGACGAATTTGGCATTTCCAAAAGAAACTAGTGCATCAAGTGCTGGGAGTCTGGAAAGCCTTGTAGAAGCTTCGAAGTTAAGGGCTGAGCCCTTATCTCCAATGAAGCTTACTCGTTTCTCGGGTATCACTCTAGCTAATTGCTGCATGTTTCTTTATGCCATTAATTCTTTATAAAGTTTGACCGGAAAAAACCGGAATTTATCTAAAAAACGATGGATATTTAAATGTTTATCCGGATAATATCCAATAGTGGATGTTCCTCACCTCGACCAGAAAGACCAGGATATCCTCCATGCACTGAAAAAAAACTCGCGAAAGACCGTCGCTGAGTTGTCCAAAGAGCTTGGCATACCTCGTGCCACAGTACATGAGCGTATCATGAAACTGCGGAAAGCCGGCGTGATAAAGCGCTTTACGATCGAAGAAGACTATTCCCTGACAGGCCTTCCGACAATGGCATTTGTATTCATATCCTATGACCGGAATTCTGTAATGGACCAGCATACACTGGCCCGGAAAATATCCGGCGTTTCCGGAGTTTTGGGTGTATATGTAGTCTCAGGCGAATGGGACCTTCTTCTTAAAATCCGGGGAAAGAGCATTGAACATATAGGAACAGTGATAATTGACGAAATAAGGAAGATCCCAGGAATCCTCAAGACTCACTCTATTGCCTGCTTCGAGACAGTAAAAGACGACATATAATCCCTCATCACATCAACAAGTTCAAGATAGCTCTGTTTCGAAACCCACTCGTCGCAAGAATGCTCTCCTGCACCTATCGGTCCGTATGATGCTACCGGGATTCCCTGCATCGCGATAAGGTTCTCATCAGCAACAGACATTCCGTAGTTGTATTCAGCCTTAATGCCGAGCCTTCTCTCAATGGACAGGGCAAGCTTCTCCACGTAAGGATTCTCCTTCGCAGTGATATACGGCATCAGGTATGGCACCTCCCTGGTAACGGCTCTCACCTCGGGTTTCACAAGGAGGTCAGGGACCAATTCATCGATCTTCCTTTGGATGTCCGCCCTGGCACTTTCCACGCTCTCCGGAAAGACCAGGTGCCGGTCTATTACCAACCTGGCTTTTTCCGGAATTGAAAGTGAAGTGCTCTTTGATTGCATCTCCCGTACGAACTGGTTTCCTGAAATTAGTTCGGGGTGCCTTGGCATATCCATCCTTTCTATTGCAAGAGCGATCTTCGATGCCTCGCTGATTGCAGAGACACCCTTATCAAGATGTGCTGCATGGTAGCTTTTTCCGCTAACTTCCAATTCATACTGCGCTCTGCCTCGCCGCCCGAGCATTATTGTATTTGTCTTTTTCAATGGATCATTTATGTCGGATACCTCGGGAACGAGCGCGAATTCCACGCCCTTCAGGAATCCTGATCTGATTGCATGGTAAGTTCCAAGGGAATTGTTCTCCTCGTCTGAAACGAACATCACTTTCAAGGAGTCTGCATTGTCGCACGAAGACAATATTGCTGCAAGCCCGGCCTTCATGTCATATGCTCCCAGGCCGAACAGCTTGCCATCCTGTTCGAGAAGTTCTAGCGGATCGCGTTCATATTGGTAGGGTGGTACTGTGTCCATATGACCTGCAAGAAGCAATTTGCCTTCCCCCTTTTTTGCAAGGACGTTGTATCTTCCCCTGAAATCCTGCAATTCGACATCGAAATCCCTGTCCGAGAGCTGGTCCGCCAGAAAATTCGCAAGCTCCTCCTCTTCCGGAAACACGGAGTTTATCGCGACAAGCTTCTTCAACAGGTCAATTGCCATTCTCTCCTACCTGGTGGTACCAGACATTCAGGTTCTCGAATGATCCGACCTCGTGGAAATCCCTGTCGGACATTATGGTGCAATGCTTCCTGAGCGTACCGCAGTATTCAAGCCCCGCCTTCCTGAGGGACCTGTTGACGGCGATCCACGGGGCCCTGCCCTCGGCATACACTATCGCTTCCCTGCTCATCTTCCTGATCTCACCGATTGCTTCTATCTGCATCAATGTTATTAACCCATGTCCCCTGTCCTTCCTGAAAGTCGCGTAGTCGCTTAATTCGTACATCTCGATCATGAATCTCCCAATTTCGAGTTTCACGTGTTCTGCTATCATTGCTGAGACTATCTCGCCGTCCTTCCTTCCGACAAGGCAGATGTTCCCGTTGGAAATCATGTCCCGGATTGATTGGTCATTGATCTCGAATGTGTATTCCTGGTAAGCCTCATTATAGAGTGCAGCCATGTTCCTAATATCCTGTTCTGTTGGTGCCCTGAGCCTTGAAATCGCAAATCCTGCATCCCTTACCCTCTCAAGTGCCTGGAACCTGTCTACAGGATCAACTTCGCGAGCGATCCTTCTTACCGATTCGAGCTCCTGGCAGAACACTTCTCTGTCTCCCAGCCTTGAATCGGAATTCATGCCAAAATATATAAGATCGTGTCCAGCTATCGCATTTCCAGCATCCAGAACTGCCTCGATTTGCATCCCCCGGCAGTCAATTCCTTCAACAAGCCCCTTTTCCATGAATGCCCTTATCGTCGTACGGGATCCCCGCTGGGCTATCTGGCCGTGCATCCTGTCGAAACCCATCTGTGATCGCACAGTCCTGTCGTAGAATCCCTTGGTCCGGTCGTTCCGCTCGTCATACCTGGGCGGCCAGACAGCACCTACCGATCCTTGCTTTTCCCGGCAGACAATCTCAAGAGCCATTTCCACCCTTCTCCAAAAAGCGTACAGTCGCACATCCCATCCAGCTGTCGATATGGAATCTCTGGCTGCTTTCTACAGTCATGTTCCAGTCCCGGAAACTGACATAAGACGAGTTTTTTCCTGGCCGGGTGTTGAATTGAACAACGCCGATTATGCTCCCTGCCTGGGACCTCAGCTTTACCTCCTTATCGGCAATGATGTCAAGACCCTTTTCTGAAACTACCCTGAACCTGTCGCCTTCCTTTGTGATTGTGAATACCTCGGTGAACCTGACCCTCTGCAGCCCTTCTGTCTGCCCCTCACCCATCCTAGGGGGTTTTGATACTCTTCCTCTTCTTACCTCTCTTTGCATATCTATCACTAATTGATCTGAATAAATGTTATTGATTATGGTAGTCATTTTAAATATATCGGATTTTTTGTACGAATTTCATAATTTTTTATTGACTATATTACGAATATCGTAAATGATATGGTTTAAATAGTTAGTTGCGAATTTCGGATCTATGGATTCAATTGACGAATCGATTCTATCTCTTTTGAAAGCCAATTCAAGGCTGAGCAATGTCAATATTGCAAAAAAGGTCGGCCTCAGCGAGGGAGCGGTTCGACGTAGGATCGACAACCTCGTGAAAGACGGGGTGATAAAGAAATTTTCAATAGAAGTCCAGCTCCAGAAGAGCCTCTATGCCGTACTGATGGCAAAGGCCAGAACCGAGACGAAGAAGATGATGTCAGATATTTCCAGGCTTTCCCTGCACCTTGACGCCTATGAGATAAGCGGGGAGTTCGACGGCTGCATTATAATTGACGGCACGAACATGGAAGAAATAGATAATAAAATAGACAAAATAAGGAAACTGAAATCAGTTTCCGAAACAAGGACCTTCATATCATTCAGAAGATATTAGTCCCGCACTGACCCAAGGAGTATCTTTCTCATTTCTATCGGCTCCAGGCCCTGCAGCGCCTTGATCGCAAAGTCGAGCTTGCCTTCGCTTTCAGCATATATTGTGAACAATGGATCACCCCGGACCACTCTGTTGCCCCTGTTCCTGTGTAGAAGCACTCCTGCGCCCTTGTCCCTTGGAGCCCCGGCGATCCTAGCTATCTTCGACATTGCCTTGTTGTCGATGTGATAAATGTGGCCGTCGACCTTTGATTTTATCGTTTCACTATATTCTCCTGGCTGAATGTCTCCCGTCCTGATCCTCCCGTTTCCTCCCTGGAGTTCTACAATTTCTCTGAATTTCTTAAGGGCTTTTCCGCTGTCAAGAAGTTTTTGTGCGATACTGTAACCCTCCCCTTTCCTGCATTTTTTGCACAGTTCCAGGAGCTTTCCTGACATAAGTATGCTCTTGTGGCGAAGGTCATCAGGTCCTTTTCCGCTTAGCACTTCCAGCACATCAATGCATTCGAGCGATGGCCCGATGCCGTTTCCGATCGGTTCCGAACCGTCAGTGATAATTGCCTCTATATTCATCCCGAGTTTCTCCCCCACACGGATGAAATGCTTTGCAAGTTCGTTCCCCCGTTCGACATAAGGCACCTTCACGCCCCGTCCTACGGGGATGTCTATTATGACATGCCTTGCCCCAACGCTTTTCTTCTTTCCAAGAATGCTTGCAAGGAGCATTCCCTCTGGATCAAGGCTAAGGGGATGCCTGACTTTTATCAGCTTGTCATCAACAGGTGCAAGGGACATCCCGCCGCCCCATACCATAGCGCCTTTGGCCTTCAATACGATGTCCTTGAGTTCATCAATCGAGAAGGTGACATTGCAGAAAACCTCCATGGTATCTGCAGTTCCCGATGCGGATGTTATAGATCTTGAAGATGTCTTTGGAATATAAAGTCCCGCAGCTGCAATTATCGGGACGAGTACCATGGTGGTTCTGTTTCCTGCAACGCCGCCGATACAGTGCTTGTCGAGAACTGTCTTGTTTCCGAGATCCAGCCTGTCTCCGGATTCCACAGTCGCCTTTGCAAGCGCAATTATTTCACCATCAGTAAATCCGTTGATATAAGCAGCTGTGATCCATGCAGATGTCTCCACCTCGCTCAGTTTGTCATCCATGATGTCATCTACGATTGTCCGGACCTCCTTCTCGTTCAGAGATCCCTTGTCAAGTTTCTTCTTGATATATGATATTGACTGAGGCCTGTTCATGTGAACTATCTCGATCTTCTGCCCGGCCTTAAGGGACAGCCTCTTTTTCACGTCTGAGTATACTCCTATCTCCCCGGGTTTTATCAGCTCGTCGCTTACATCAACGATGCAGATCAATTCATTCTTGCCGAATTTCAGCGTTGTCCGGTACCCTGAATAAATATCGTGCTCCTTCGCCTCCTCCTCATTCAGGATGACGATGTTCTTTCCGGCATAAATATCAAGCAGCCTGACCTTGCACTCATATTTTTTTATCTTCCAAACGTCTACTTTCTTCAGTTCCTTTTCTACGAAGTGGTTCCTCTCCATTCTTTCACCTGTAAATCTTTATCCCCAGCCTTTCTGTTGCAACTGCGAAAAATGATTGTGATGGGATTACTCCTGCTTCCGTTATAAATCCGCTGATGTATTTCGATGCGGTGGCCTCGAATGCGGGGTTCCTGATCTTAACCCCCCTGGGAGGCCTATCCCATACCTCCTTCGCGTCCCTCTCCTCGATCTTCTCGAGGTTCCCGAATATGGTCTCGGGGCTGTATTTCGAAAGCTCTGCAGCGCAGTAAAATGAGACGTCGTTCAGCCTTGCAATATGAGCGAGCGTGGATGTTCCTATCTTGTTGATAAGGTCTCCTCTTGAAGTGATCGAATCGGCTCCGACGAGTACTATGTCGGCCTTTTTCATGAAAAGCTGCATGGAACCGTCAACCGCGCAGGTCACATCAATTCCATTATCGGCAAGTTCCTTCGCGGTCTTCCTTCCCTGGTATCTCGGCCTTGTCTCGAACGAAACCACAGTGAACTTCTTTCTCATCTTCTTTGCCTGGATAAGTATCTTCGTAACAGTAGATGAATGGCAGTGCGTCAGAACGAGCGCATTGTTCGGAATCAGCTTTGCGCCGTATGTTGCAATGTTTCTGGAGTCCCTGTCCATTTTTTTGATCAGATTGTTCTCGAATTTAATTATCTGACTTTTCAGTTTCGGTACCGGAAGCCCCCTGTTCCTGGCGGCAAATGCCATTGTGGTGTTTATCAGGTTCCTCATCATCGGCTCTGTCGGCCTGCTAGATGAGAGCATTTCAGCCGTTTTTTCAAGACCGGCAAGGAACATCTTAGGGTCCTTTTCCTTCGATTCCCTGCAGAATAAGATGATCGCTTCAAGCGATGCCTTCGCGACGTTTCTTGCCCCCTGGATTTTCAATGATTTTATGTCCTTAACTATCTTTTTGATCGTCATGACCTACATACTAAAACTAGTATTATAATCCTTGGCCCAGTTTAAGCTTTTTCTTTCCAGTATTCCTGCTTAGTTTGATATAAAGCTCCGAGACCGTAGAAGTGTCTCTAGGATCCTTCAGCTTGCGGAGCCTGTCCATAACGCATCCCAGATCAACCCTCTTGCTGGCACGTGTGAAGGCAGAAGATGCCCTTGCCCTCCTCTGGATGTTGTCGCTTTGCAGCTCTTCCAGAAGAACCTCAATTGTCCTTTCCCTGCTTTCAGGATTCTCCAGGGAATTGACATAAAGATCTATAATGACATTTCCCTTGGCATCAAGATAGTCCAGTCTTACTGATGGCAATAGATTTGAAAGGTCTCTTTCCAAAGCAATCTCTTTCAGGACGCCAACTGCTGCAAGCCTGAGTTCATCATCCCCCATTTCAAGAATCCTCCTGATTCCAGGCATCCACGGCTCCGGATCAGCCCCCCTTTCAACCAGTGCTCTGCAGATGCTGATGCCGTGCAGGGCAATCTTCCTCCTCCTTCCAAGCAGGAATGCAAGATTGTCTGCCTGATCCAGATAATCGACATTTCCCAGGATCGATTTGTGTATGGCAAGAGAGGCGCTCTCGGCCGTCGCATCGTTCTCAAGTGCCCTCAAAAGGCAGGGCTTCAGCTTGGACATATCAACCTCACCAGCGACTCTTACTACAAGCGTTGCTGCTTTCGGATCTCCGGAATCAACCAGTTTTTCAAGGCTGTAAATGGAATCGCGGATCCTGATGCTTTCCCTGAAATTACTCTCAACCTCATCAAAGCCCAATTCATCCAGGCATACGGCAAATTCTAGGAGATCTTTCCTTGCAGCTTCCGCTTCTTCGGGATCATCCATCAAGGCTATGCTGAAAGCAATCTCCTCCCTGTATCTTCCGGGGAGATTTACAAGTATAGTCCGGCAAGTCTGCCTCACAAACTCATTCGGATCATGCAGTCCGTCAATAACAAGAGGCATCGCCTCATCTATGCATTCGCCGCGGAAAAATTTTCTCCTAACTTCGTAAAAAGCAGCTACTCTGAATGTCAGTTCGCTGATTTCCCGGATATCATCTGCAAGTGTTGTTGAAAATAGCCCCATGATGATTACCTTATTTTCCTTAATCGCGGAACCTCCATTCTCTTCCTTTTGATTGATGATATTATCCTACCGTACCTTTCTGCCGCAGCCTTTTCCCCTTCCCTTTCCAGGCAAACACTCATCCTTATGGATTTTGTCACTTCATCCAAATCTAGTCTGCCCCCTTCTTTTAGATATGCAACCAGGCCTCTTACCGCATTATTCCTGGTTCTCTGGTCAACACTCCTCAAATTTCCGACCAGTGCTTTGAGGGATTCCTCATCTCCTTTTTTTGCAGACTGTGCCAAAGCATCACCGGCGATATGCCCCCAGGAGCTATCCTTGAGCATCACTTCAACTCCCCTTCTTGCTCCCTGCGTGCCATTGATCAGGGCATACTTTAGGGCAACCAAGGAATGGTGCCTCCTGTCACTGCTGTTGAGGTCCCATATCCCTTCTTCAATTTCAGGAACTGCAGTTGATATGTCCTGGCCTTTCTTTGCAAGTTCTCCCAGTACCTTTGTAACTTCCATTCTCTGCCTTCGCTGGCTGTTATCAGGGCGCCTGATCCCGTTGATATCCCTCAGCTTTTCATTCAGGGCTCCAACTATTTCATGGCAATTTCCGAGAGCATGCCTGCAGTTTTCCCGCACCTTTTCATTCTGATCTGCCAGAGAATCAATCAGCTCCAGCTTTGCATCCTCAACAGGGATCCTTCCGCAAATTCTTCTAATTGCCCAGGATACGAATCTTCTCACATCTTCATCGGGATCAGATAAACCTCCCTTCAATACACCCACATCAAAATCAGCTTCCTGCGACAGCTCTTTTACAAGAGATGCAGCACGTTTCCTTTGCTCGTCATTACCGTCCAAAACCAGCTCCTGGAGCATTTGCCCGGCAGATCCCAAGTACCTTTCATCCCTCAGTGATTCGAGCAAAACCTGATGCACAAGCGGATTGCGGAGCACATCTGCCAATTCAGACATCTCACGCACAACCTCCTTTTTCTGGGCTGCCCGTAACATCATGCTCAAAAGTTCTTCTGTTCCGCTAGCCATACCAGAATGTATTGTGTCAAGAAGTGTTTATAAAATAGAAAATTAAAAAAAAATTAACCGAATAGGTTAGCAAGACCGGCCGCTGCCTCTTCTTCTTTCTTGCCTTCGTCTTCCTCTTTCTTTTCTTCCTTAGGAGCCTCTGCTGCTGCAGGTGCTGCTGCAGGAGCTGCTACAACTGTTGCTGCCTTTAGAAGATCTTCCCAGTTGACGTCTTTGCATGCGTCAGCAAGAACCGAAGCTTTTGCCTCATCTGCATCTGCGCCGCTTGCCTTTACGACAGCGACGATACCTTCCTTCGTTACATCTTTTCCTGCACCGTGCAAAAGAAGCACTGCGTGCAAATACGGATCTACTTTCATAATTATTCCTCCTTTTTCTCCTCGGCCGGAGCCTCGGTCTTTTCATCGCCTGAAGTTTCCTTCGGACCAAAGCCCTCAAGAGCCAAGCCCTGCCTGAAGGCAGAACCGAGAAGCTGCTCTATCGCGCTTGATGAATATACTTCAGCATTCAATGCGAAATTCATTGACTGCTGGAATGCCTCTCCCAGAAGCAGGTCGATATTGGCTGCTGTCGGGTATTTGGCATTCAGTGATACGTTCATTGCCTGGCTGAATGATGCCTGCAGGTCCGGCAACACAGTATCCACGGAATCGAGCAATTCCGATGAATATATGTACTGGCCGTCGTAACCGAAAATCATGTTGGCCATGACGTCGAATGGCATGATGCCAAGCGACTGCAATGCCTTCACTTTCGGTGCAGTGATCTGATCTCCTGCCTTTGCAATTGTTGAAGCCTTGTTGACAACGATCTTTCCGCCCTTGATCTGGACGTTCACTCCTCCTGCCTTCAATTCGGAAAGCGCGGGACCTGGCGGGAGCGAAGTCTCTCCTTCAGGAACGATGATGTCAGATTTTGCGACATCTCCGACCTTTGCAGCCCTCTTCTTCCGGTTCTCCTTGAAGAACTTGTTGAGCTGGTAAGGCGTCTCGTTTGTTAATATGAGTGCAACCGGCTTCCTGCATTCGTCCGACTTTTCAGAAAGTTTCTTCTCAGACTTAAGCACCCTTTCGATTACCGGCTTCTTGAGGACATATACGTGTCCTCCTCCCTCCCTGATTTTCTTTCTCAGGGCCTGGAAGAGCGCATCAGGCAGCTTTTTTAGGTCAAGAAGCGCAACAGTCTTGAAGTTCTTCATGTCCTCCGAGACTTCCTTTACCTTCCTGATCTTTTCCTGTATCGTCTTTTTGTTAGTGTCAATTATGTAATCCATTCAAATCACCTACAAAGCGATCGGCTTTCCCATGGTCAGCTTCACATAAATGTTCTTTATGCCGCTCTCCTTGACTTTTCCCCTTACTGCCTCATAAACTGCTTCGGCATTCTCGGAAAGCTCCTCAAGGCTCATCTCTTCTGTGCCTATGAATGCCTGCGCGGTCGGGAGGTATTTTCCCTTTGAAACGATTCTGACCGACTTCTTGGATCTCTCGATCATCGGTGCGATGTTTCCAACGGCCGGCTTCGGGAGCTTACCCCTTTTACCAAGGTACTGACCGAGGTTCTTTGCAACAACCGCCATGAGGTTCGGCTGAGCAAGGAGGAAGTAATTCTCCGCAAGGTCCTTCACCTTGTCCTTCCATTCAGGAATGTCATTCGGCGAAATGATCAGGTCTGCGCCAGCCTTCTTTGCCTGGTCCCCAAGCTCGTTCTCAGCAAACACTGCGCATTTGAGCTCCTTTCCGCCCTTTCCTTTCGGAAGAACGATGTCCAGGTTAAGCCTGTTTTCGGATTTTGAAAAGTCAATTCCCTTCATGTTGATAATGAGTTCAACACTCTGCTTGAATTTCCTCTTGCCCTTCTCTTCCAGCGCCTTGGTTAAGGCATCATTGAGTTTCTTCTTATCCATAAAATACGCCCTCCTACTCCCCTGAGTAGTAATACGGGTGTTCCTATTGTATACCCATATCTTTAAAAAAGATCATATAGACCTGTCTGTATGGCTGAAAAAGAGAAAGAAGTCGGAATTGCAGTCCTTGTCTCCCTTGTAGGGTTTTTCCTGCTTGGGGCCCCTTCCCTAGGGTATCTTTACCTTGGGTTGGTAAGGAAGGGAATAGTTTATCTTATCGCTTCATGGGGCTCAGGGCTTCTTGTGGCCCTGATATATATCGCAATAACATTGACAACTTTCGGGCTTGGCGCCATATGCGCCCTGCCGCTGGTATTTGTTCCACTAGCCCTGAACATAATAATAGTATGGGATGTTTACCTATTGGCAAAAGGTGAAAAACCAAAACTACCTGATTACTAGAGGTCGCCGACTCTTCTCCTCATTTTCCTTCGAAGTCTTTTGCGCTTTTTCTTTACCCATTTCCAGCGCATCTTGTTTTTCTTTTTCCATTTTCTTGGCTTTGAACCCATTATTTCACCTAAAAATTTGTAAGTTTCTATATGTAGGGGTTTGCCTTAAATAAGTTTCGAATTGAGAAAATGCCATGAAATACGATATAAAGGGAGATGTGATGCAGGTGCTTGAAATCACCCTGCAGGAAGGGGAGGAATGCTACTCCGAATCCGGCGCCATGAGCTGGATGACAAAGAACATGAGGATGCAGTCCATGGTCCATGGAGGATTCGGCGGGGGGCTTTCAAGGGTGTTTACCGGAGAATCCCTCTTCACGGTGAAATTCTCTCCCAAAGGGGAGGATCCGGCATCAGTCACGTTCTCCCCGAGCTTTCCCGGAAAGATCGTCCCAGTTGACATTGGAAAAAGCGAGATGATCTGCCAGAAGGATTCGTTTTTGGCAGCAGAAACATCGGTGTCAGTAAAAACCGCATTCAGGAAAAAACTTACTGTCGGGCTATTCGGCGGGGAAGGATTCGTACTTCAAAAGCTATCAGGAAAAGGAATGGCATTTGTTGAAGTGGACGGCGAAGTGGTGATCAAGCATCTGAAAAAAGGCGAGGAGCTCCAGGTGGATACCGGATCCATTGCAATGTTCGAATCCTCCGTTGAATATGATATCCATTTGGTCCGGGGAGTCCGCAACATAATGTTCGGAGGAGAAGGGATGTTCCTTGCAGTTCTGAAAGGCCCTGGAAAAGTCTGGCTCCAGACAATGCCAGTAAACAATCTGGCGGCGCGCATGCTACCATTACTGAAGCCGAAATGAGTTATCCGGAAAAGTGCGGGCCATCACCTGCAATTACTGCAAAGCAGTCCGCACTGGCTTCCGTGCATGGTTCACTTGTTTCACACACTTCAAGATTAACTCCGGGAAACACGTCCAACCTAAAACTTCTTCCGATTTGAATGTCGAAATTCACTCCGGCAGAATCAATATTCTCCTGCACTGTCACATTCACAGAATCCGCTCTTACTTCATTCAGGTATAAAATCGAATCATTAACCGTACTTTGGAGGAAAAATTCAGTCGATACTGTCTGTACGTAATCGCTGTAGCTTCCAGGGAGCCCACAGACGTCAAAATCAAAGCTCGCTAATGTTTTTCTAACATTTATCCTCTTCCAGACCTGATCGCGCAGCATGGGGTCAGGGTCATCCGCAAGAGACACGTCATCAGCATTATCCCTGAGTATTCTAACCACATCCTCAAATGATAACTCTGGTTCGATGGATTTCATTAAGGCAACTAATCCTGATACCATCGGAGCTGATGCTGATGTGCCGTTTTCAAGTATTGGCACTGGTATGGCATTTTGAGGGTTAAGTTCATCATAAGATCCCTCTTCAGTATCGAAGACGAGGATGTCTGCGGCTGGTGCCGCAATCTCGTTACAATCAATTTGAACGGAATGATTTGAAAAATCTGCCCTGTCTTCGGAACTATCAGGATTTTTCTTTGTGCCTACTACAGATATAACTCCCTTATGTGCTGACGGGAATGAGGTACAGGAATCCTGATTTCGGTTACCTGCTGATGCCACCACAATAATATCTTTGCCTGTGAGGTCATTTATCGCATCTTGAGTTATCACTATGTTATTATTTGCTCCGAATATGCTCAATAGCCATTCAGGAATAATGATATTAGCTCCTTGACTAATGTTTACTACCTTTACATTTGCTTCTTCTGATTTTTCAAGTGTGTACTCCAATGCTGCAGCGAATCTAAAATCATCGCCAAAAATTTGTGTTCCCCAGTCTTGAGCTGCGTTTTGTACCCAATCACGTGTTGGTTGTGTTTTTAAAGGCAAAATATATATGTTGTCTATTGCAGCGACTCCATTTGTAAGAGCCCCATTATTTTTTCCTGCAATTAATGAGGATACTATTGAACCATGTGGGGAATTAGGCATGTGGACATGTTTATCATTGTCTCCAAAATCATATGCTATATCAAAACCTTCATCAGTGTAGTAGTATGGGATCTCTCCAAAATAGTAGTTAAATCCCAAGTCGATTACAGCAATTGTTGTTTTATCAATTGGATAATTTTCTATCAGCTGTAATCCTTCCGAAACCTTAATTTTTGAAGACCACCATAATCCTCTCTCAAGATAATCTGCATTCTCTGGAAGATTTTCCGGAACTCCAGAATAATCCTCATTATCAAAATTGCCTTCAAAAAGATAATTTCTTGAAACAAAAATAATATCTGATTTATCGATACTTCTTATGGTTCCATCAACATCATCTACCTCTATCTCGTATGCCTGAAGTTGAGGTATATATCCGGTTACTTTTCCTCCCGATAAACTTTCCACATAGTTGGTATCTTTTTCTTCATCAAACTTGACTATTACCTTGTTATCCATGAAATAACTTCTGTTCTCTTCTGTTACCCCTCCTCGTAATGGCTCGACCCAGATTCCAGTATTATCAATAGTGACTTTTTCCTTCTCAGCCCGATTGGGAGTACAAGATGTTATTGCCAAAGCAATTGGCAAACAGGATTGTTCTAATGTTCTCCTCAATCTCCTCATAAATATCTAATCAAACTAAAAGGAAATATAAAATGAAGGAAAAAATAGAAAAATTACAACGCTCTGTAAGTCGTTAAAAGATAGCCTATGATGATGCCAAATAATCCGTCGAATGACAAATGCATACTCATGCACATATGTATGTAGTTTTCTGGAAGGGTCCAAGCTATTGGATTAGACGACTGCGAGCAGTCCAGATCTGCCTTATAATCTTCAATTGGGCCCCCAATGTTTATAGTCGAAACATAGAAGAGAACAAGTAATAATACAAGGAATATGGCCGGTAGGCCAATAAAGAAAATATTTCTTTTTTTCTTTTCAAATAAAACGTATGAACAACATGCAAATGATCCAACCACAAATATCTCGAGAGGTATGTTGGGTTCAATGTCTATGTTACTTGCTATGAAGAAAAGAAGTATGTAAAGAGGAACTAATACCAAAGGTTTCAGATTCATAAATATTTGAACTTAGTTTAAATTTAAAAAAATATGTGAAAACTAGCCAAGAGAAATCTTTACGAATACGTCGGTTGGTACCTTGATTCTCAGGACCTGCTTGATGTATTTTTCCTCGCCCTCGATGTCAACGAGCCTCTTGAAGACCCTCTTTTCCCAGTGCTCGTACGTGTCAGTACCGTCGCC
>JBNLBN010000016.1:0-32196 GCA_050303335.1 Candidatus Micrarchaeia archaeon | reverse complement strand
TACTGGAAATCAAGATATAGCTTGTCATCCTCATATGTGACATCGGTGAAGTTGATGTTGGTATCCATTTTCTGGGCCATCTGGTTGCTGTTCTTTTTCGCATCTCCTGAAAGGATCTCTAACATTTCCAATTTCATGGATTAACCTCCGATTATACCTTTAAAATACTTAGTAGTCGGTGTTGGGGTACCTCGGCCTTTCAAAGCTGGGTGATACCGACGGTATCCCGTTCGACCCGATCGAGAAGAAGAACAGCGCTCCGAATTCCGGCTCCCTTATCTGCTCCCTCGGCCTGATGAAAGGCGCTGCATATTCCGGAACATACTGGCTGTGCGCGAATCCGGACAGGCCGAATGTGATCGGAATAATCCGCTTGTTGATAGTATACCCTATTGAAGCTGAGGTAGATACATCTCCGCGCTCTGTTACCCCGCCCATCGCGGCTGCGGTCCAGTTACCGTAGTATATGTCGGTTCCTGCATAGATGCCCCTCACCTCCTCCTTGACAGTACGGTCTTGCGGAGTTGAAAGGACCCTCTTGGTTCCGATGATGTATGCACGGAACCTGTTTACCTGCTCCACGAAAGCCGCGACATCGTAGTGCTGTGAATCGTCGAATATGTAGCCGCTTGCTCCCAGGAACATCCTGAAATTGCCGTGGAATTTCCTGTTGATCTTGAATTTTTCCTCTTCGAACCAGTTGCGGTACATCGACCCCTGCAGCGCTTCGGTTTCCACCTCGTTCAATTTGACATCCATTCCTGCCTCCATCATTTTCCGGAGACGGTCGGAGAGGTAGGTGTCTGCTGCCATTGCATTCCTGATATGAAGTGGTATCTTTGAAAGTTTACCCTGTGCAACAAGGCCTTTGTATCTTTCGAATTCGCGCGAGAGTTTCCTGTAATCATTGACATCTTCGAGGACCGAGGACCATACCCTTATCGCGCCCTGGACGAACCATCCCTGCTTCATCCATGTGCGGTCCCCTGTCTCGTATTTCGCAAAAAGAAGACCGACATCGGCTGCTGCCCTCTGGAGGAAGAAGCCGTCAAGCAGGTTCTGTCCTATCCCGGTTCCTGCGATCCCGAGCGTTGCACTTGTGCCTGCATCGGTATTGATTGCAAGCCTTGATGACTGGCCGCGAAGCGGTACTGCTGCGAATGCTCTCCAGAATCCGGTCTTCCATGTCAGAAGAACCCTTGCCGATGCCTCGTCAAGCTTCTGCCCCATGAAATCGTTTCCTTCTTCGCGGTTGAGAAGATATGCCTCTGCCGAAAGGTCCGGAAGGAACTGTATCCCCAGGAAATAGTCGTCCATGATGTTCCTGAATTCCGTCTCGTATTTTTGCTGGAATTGCTGTATGAGGCCCTCTGCCCTTGCTGGATTCTCGCCGATATCGCGCCCGAGCTGCTCGTATTCGGTGAGCATTGCATCAAGTGTGGAGTATCTTCCCACCTCGAGCCGGGCTGCACTCTGAAGGCCTTTGATTATTCCTACGAACCGGTAGAATGTGGCATCAGGCTGGAGCCCTGATTCATAATCATCTCTGAGCTGCTGCACCACGTGCGCAAGCCCTCCGACAAGGAGCCTGTTTGCTGATTCCTTGCTGTGGTATACGGTCATTCCGACCCTGTGGAGCGATTCTATATATCTTTGTGCGCCTTCTGCCTCCTGGAGGAGCGCCATGGCCTCGAGATTTGTCGCTCCTGCCTCATAGAAGAGCCCTCCTCCGGTTTTCCTTGTCGATGTCTGGGTCTTGAGGAAGAATCCTCCCCTGCCGGTTACACCGACCGGAGTGTCAGCAGCGCCTCCTCCGATGTTCAGTTCCCATGCGTCCTGGCCTTTGACCTTCCTCATGGTATAATCAACATCCTGGAGGACGTATTCTTCCCTTGCACCGCCTTCAGTAGGCCTGATCCTAAGTATCTGTCCCGGGAATGCAACTGAATGTATCATCGTTCCTCCGTCGCTCGTATCGCTCGTGTTTGCAAAGCCCGGAGTCCACTGGATGAGAAGGGGCTGCTCGCGCTCGTCCTGTAGATAGAACGGCACTGCCTGGTAGTGAGTAAGAACTGCCGATTTTCCTATATCGACTGCAAGAGCGCCACCGCCGCGCTCTATTTCCGGTTCATAGTTCCATGCATATGTTGAAGGTGTTGCGAAATTCTCGTTTCCATAACCTGCAAGGTAGTTGAGAACCTTCACGAAATCGTTCTGGCCTGCTTTAAGCTCGAAAATCTTTCCTTCCTTGTCCATGTAGAAGTATCTAGCTGTCATCACTTTCCTTCCTTCGATGTCCTTTTCCCTGTTGAGCGCAATGAGAGTCTGGCTCGGGTTCTTTGGATCCCATGCGGTCTGGATCATGCGCACCAGAGTCCTTTCCTCTCCGGAATCAAGCACTTCGTGACCAGCAATTGCTGAATCGATTCCTGTGACCTCCCCATTGTCTCCAGGACTGAATACGGGGTATCCTATCGGTACTGCCAGGGCAGCCATTCCTCCGAATACACGATCGTCCGTCTTCGCTCCTCCGATCGAAACACCACCGCTTGGCGTGATGAAGGTTCCCAGACCTGCACCACCCACTTCCCATTTGTCCTCAGGTTTCTTTCCGGAAATACCTGCACCTCCGCCCCCTTCAACGACCCTTCCACTGTAATCAGGCCTCGTTGTGGGTATGAACGCCCTTGCTATCTCATTGAGGAGCTTTGTTCCACTGAGGCCGGTTATCTGGACGCCCGGGAGATATGAACTGACATTTATCACCGGATGCTGCGGATCTATGTAATATTCGAATGACTGGCCGACGGCTGCGGAACCGGAATTGACGAAGATAGGATTGAACTGGGGCATCTGTATCCTGCCCTGATACTGCTGTGCCGAAGTGAATACCCCTCCTGCAGTGAATGGAGTGATAGGCCGTGTAGCAAGGATTCTTGTCGGCAGGAAATATGGCGGATTGTACTGGCCCGGCCTGGATCTTGGCACAAGAAGCCTGGGAGCGTAATTCGGCGGCTGCTGTGTTATATGGTGGGGCGGCTGCTGGAGCCTGAGCCGGAGGCGGTCATCCATCAGGTTCAGCCTGTCGTACTGTGCAATTGATGATTTTTCAATCATTGCAAGTTCTCCAAGTGCATTGCTGAGGTTCGTAATCGTGTTCCTGACATTAAGCGGAAGGATCTGGGCAGGCGTGATATCTGAAAGTATTGGTTCTGTTTCTGCTTCTATCCTGGCTGTCAGTGCTGTAAGTGCGTCCCTGTATACTTCCTCGTTGTCCTCGCAAACCGATGCAAGGTTCTTTATCGCTGCAAAATACTGCACTACTAAAAGCGGACTTATCTGGAAGAGCCTTGATGCGCTGCGAACAACCATCGCACGCTCGGCCTCGCTCGTCAGACCGCCGTCCTTTGCAGTCTGAAGATAATCAAGGAACGCAACTGCAGCCATCGGAGAAAGCGCGGATATGTCATTGTACATCCTCGCCTCTGTAGCAGTGACATCGGTGTCGTCTTCTTCCGGAGCGCTAGGATCATAATACTCCTGGAACCATGCTGCCTGGCCCCTCTCGATAGCTGTGGGGCTGAGTCTTACCCCGATACGCTCAGCAATCCTCTGGGAGTAGTTCTTGGCTGAGATCGGGATTCCTGTAAAGAGTTTTCCTGACCTGCTGTCGATTTCGGAGAGGAACTTCTTGTAGATCATAGACATCTTTGGATTTGATTCCACGCTTATCAGTGTGCTGACAAGCCTTGGATCGTTCGGATCGATGCTATAATAGTTTATTTGTATCTCTACAAGCCCTGCCTTAAGAGTCTGGAGGGATTCTGCCGGGTCCTCCTTCTTGAGGCCGATGGAGGATAGCCATTTAACGAGCATTTCCCTTTCGGCTTCGAGTTCCTTGGTTGACTTGCCCTGGAGGGTCAATGACTTTATTTTCTTGTCGACATAGTCAAGCCTCTTGAAGAGCACCTCAAGGTTGTAATCAGACGGGGTCTGCTCGAAATCAGAGGAAAACTTGGAAAGGGATCCGTCCTGGATGAAGTTCGGGTAGGTCATGAGCTCCTGCTCGAGCTTGCTGATCTCTGTCTTCTTGTCGACCTGGGCCTGCACCCAGTCCATGTATTCGGTCTTCACATATTCATAGGGCACTGCGAGGCTTCTTGCAGAAGTCCTTACTTTCACGTTCGTTGCAAGGGTCTTCCTCTCCTCCTTGTCCATTTCCACGATCCATCGCGCGAATGCAGGCCTGTGCTTCGACTCGATCATGGTATAGGCACGAAGGAGTGCATTTGTGAGGTCGTTTGCCTCCTGCTGGCTTGTAATGTAAAACTGCTTCTTGAAATAGGTCACGAGCTTTTCCATCTTCTGGTCCTCGGTTGCGTTTGCTGGAACCTTCAGGCCGAACTGCTGGATGAAGTAGTCCATGGTCGATTCCTCGATCCTTCCGGGGACTCTTACCGGGACTACCTTGCTTTCGAGAAGCTTCTGCAGATGCGCAACGAAGGCGTGTCCGTATTTCTCGGTAAGCTTTGCAAGGTCCTGCTCAAGCTCCGGCTTGCGTAGTTCCATGTGGCAGGCATTTACCGCCTTGTAAAGCTTTTCGATGTCGGGCCATTCGCCGAATTTCCGCTCGTATGAGATCACGAGTTCCTTGAATATCTGGGGCTTGGCCTTGATGTCTGCATAGAGCACGTCCAGGAACTGGTCGTTGGACTTGTTCTTCTGGTAAAGGTCCCAGAATGCTGCCCTCTCATTGTTGTTGCCGGTTGTTACGAATTCCCGGAAATGCGCTGCTGCCTGCTCCCCGAGTTTTGTGTAGTTTGATTTGACTTTCGTAGGCTTTGCCTTTGCAACCGGGGGTTTGGTCTCCGGCACTTTCAATGAGGATACAAAACCCTCTCCGAACTGGGAATTGAGCTTTTCAATATCCGGTGCATCGCTCCTGAATTCCGTGTAGCATATATCAAGAGCGGAAAAGAGATCCATAAGCGAGGGCCAGTCCCCCACCTTATCCTTGTATGATACAACCATCTTCTTGTAGCTATCCGGATCGTCCTGGATATGCGCGAAAATGGCATCCTCGAACGCCTTGCTGGTGCCGTACTGGTCCCAGAGGGCCCTGAATTCATTCTTGGATGTTTCGTTCCCTGTTAATGTGAAGTCCTTGAAATGGTTGAATGCGGTCTGGGCAAACTGGACGAGTTCTTCCTCTGTTGGCTCTTTTTTCATTGCAGGTTGTGCCATAGCAATAGATGGATTTCCAATATTTAAATCCATTACGGTAGTAAGAATGGTTCCGGCAATCAGGTATTTTGAAAGCGATAGGCCTGCGATCCCCCTTGAAGTCCTTGTTCTAAACCGAGATCCGGCCATTTGCGATACTCCTAATTAATACTAAACCATCCTGATTGAATTGTGTCTGGAAAAATTAAAAAATGGATGTTTCTACCCCGATCGGAGGTTCTTGGAATCTGCAGAGGGGATAATCTCTTTTTTCCCGTGGAACTTCAGTTTCTGCCAGTCCACAAGCCTGTCGAGTGCCACTGCAAGGGCTGCCACTTCGCTGTGGGGCTGGTTTGATACCGATATGTTCTGGTCGGCCATCTTGTAGACATCTGAGGGCACATGTTCTGAACCGACTATTATGAGGGCTTTTTTCGGCTTCTTTATTTCATCAACTGCCGTTCCGTACATCGTAAGGTGGATGATGTCGAAGCCGTCTTCCTTGTATCTGGAAATCACCCGGGAATGGGATTTTTCAAATGAAACTTCAAAATTCCCGCCCCAGTTTGTGCAAATTCTTTTGAGCGAATCCTCGAGACCCTGATCCTTCTGACCGGTGTAAATCATCTTGGATGCTCCAAATGCCCTTGCTACAAGCGCAACATGGGTGGAGATGCGCTCATCCCTTGGAAGGCGATGGGACAGCCGGAGAACGTGAATTTCCATTATTCCATTTTTTTCCGAATTTTTTTAAAACCATCTATCGACTATATCTACCATCTACTTGTGATTCAATGAGAATGCACCAGGTTAGCATGGAAAGATCAAGGCCGAAATTCCTTGAGATGCCAAGGGAGGTCATACTGGATGATTTCAAGGGCAGGCTTGCAAGACATGTCGGACAGACAAGGGCAGAAGAACTGGTCGACAGATACAACCGTGTAAGGCCTTGTCCGCTAGATACACTGATGTTCAGGCTTGAACGGGTGCAGGAGATTGTCGGGGATAAAAAGTATGACCTTCCATGGGGCAACCTGATACATACTGGAACTGCTTATGAGAGGCTCGAGAAAGCGGCCTTGAACAAAGCCGGGGAAAAAAGCAGGAGGGGGAAGCTGCTCAGGGAGATCGATGAACTTGCAGGAAAAGAGGTTTCAGAAAAATACAGTGGATTGAAAACTATCGAAATCGAAAGGATTCCCGGAAGAATGAGGGAGATAAGGCAAAAATTCGGAGAAGGAAAGCTTAATTACGCGCTAGAGAGTGCATTGCTTTCGCGAAGACCCAGCGAATATTCAAGGTGGATTGAGAGCACGGAAAAACTGGGAAAAAAATATGACGGTGTAATTGAAGCCCTTGGGGAGGTTTTCAGCGAGGATGAGGCAAGGAAGTATATATCAAAAAGCGGCCTATCCCCGGAGAACATGCTGGCAAGGATCGCGAGGCTGAAGGCAGATGTCCCTGATTGGCAGGAACTTCTTGAAACAAGATCCACCATCCTGAGCTGTTCGAATGACGAGTTTGAAACAAGGATTACTTCTTTCCTGATGGAAAAGAATGAACCTGAATTCGAGAAAAGGATGCTGGAGGAATTTTCCGGATACCCTGCTAGCACATATGAAAAGCTCCGAAGATGCAAAGCGGCTTCGCTTGTAAGTGCGGAAGCGGTCTGCGATAGGATCGAGGAGATCAGGGCTTTGGCAAACGGCATGAGACTCCCGAAGGAAAAGGCATGGCTGCTTGTGACTTCGAGCCCATATTTCAACAAATGGCTTAATAGGATCAGGACGTACAAGACTGCGATTGATCTTGTATCAGGATGCACGGATCCGGAAGTCGCAGGGAATTTCATAAATTTTGTCCTCCGTTCCGATGCAAGATTCGATTCAAAGATGAAGAGAGCAGGCATCCGGCTTCAGGAACTGTATGAAATGAAAGGAGGATCCGCTGTCCAGGATGCCTTGATTGGAAACAAGAAGGCTTTGTATTACGAGGACGACTGGGAAAAACGTATAAACGGTGAAAAGCTGTCGCGCTCCTGCCCGTTCCAGCTTCATAGGAGATTCGCACGTACATATTCAACCCAAGGCGGAATCAAAGTTGCAGATGGCTTCGTAATCCTTGCAGGCGGCATTGGGATCCGGATGGATAAAAATGACAGGATCGCAAGGACCGAAAGAAGCCTCCTTGTATTGTACATGAAGCTATTTCTCACAGGAAAAGAGCGGGCGAGCAGGTTTGCCCATGAGGAACTCAGGAAACCAAAGAGTATCAGTACACACAGCAAACTGAAACTTGTCCTGATTAAGGAGTATGCGAATCAGAGGATGGATTTCAAGGTACTTGGAAAATTGGAAAAAATTGAAATACGCGTCCCTGATCACCGGGACTACGTCATTTCTTAGCGACTTTTTCTTCCTTGAGGACTTTCTTTGCGATCATGAACACCACAAGTGCTATGATCACGAAGTTGATCAGTTCTGCAATAAACGCACCGATCCCGAAACTTACAGGCCCGATAGCAAGAGTGGCAGTCTGCCAGGATCCTTCAGGAAGAATGATTCCAACGACAGGCATTATCATGTTGTCGACCAGGGATTTCACGAGGCTGGTCGTTGCAACGCCCATAATGAACGCAACTGCGAGTCCTATTATCTTGTATTCATTGAGGAATTCCTTGAATTCAGAGATCATACCCATAATATCACGGCAAATACATCAACCAGAAAATTTAAATCCTTAGAGAGGGAATTTCATCCATGCATTTCGGAACGAACGGAATAAGGGGATTGTTTGAAGACCTTAATCCACATGAAGCGGTCAGAATCGGTTACGGGATCGGCAGGTACCTGAAAGGAAAGATACTGGTTGCCAGAGACAACAGGCTTACTGGCGAAGTTCTCAAGAATGCCGTTGTAAGCGGCCTTGCGGCAGTCGGTTGCGACGTGATTGATCTTGGGGTGGTAAGCTCCCCGACGGCTGAATTCATGATCAGGAAATTGGATGCAGATGGCCTTGTCATTATTACTGCTTCGCACAACCCGCCAGAATGGAATGCGATCAAGGTGGTTGACGGCAATGGCATCGCAGTTTCCAGCGAGCGAGGGAAGGAAATCGAAAAGCTGATGGAGAATCCAGGACTTGAATGGGATAAAGTAGGAAGTATAGAGAATTATGACCGTGCGGTTGAAGACCACAAGGATGCGATATTGAAACGGGCAAAAAAAGGAAAGAAGAAACTGGTCCTTGACTGCGGAAACGGCACGGCATGCACAATCGCGCCATCATTGTTCAAGCAGCTCGGATGCCAGATTATCACATTGAATTCGCATCTTGACGGGCGCTTTCCTGGAAGGGAGAGCGAGCCGACCGAAAAGAACGTATCCAATCTTATCAAGACTGTCGTGAGCGAGAAGGCGGATGGGGGAATCGCATGGGATGCCGACGGCGACAGGGTGGTCTTTGTTGACGAACTTGGTAATTATGTCATCGGAGACAGGGTATTTGCCCTTTCGGTTCTCTGGGGCAGGCCTGCTGGAAAGATTGCAACAACAGTTGCAACAAGCAGGTGTGTTGATGATATTGCAAAAAGCAGGGGGCTTGAAGTAATCCATACGGCCATAGGGGCCCCCTACCTTTGTGAAGCGATGAAGGATGCATCGATGGGCGGCGAAGAAGTTGGAGGAGTGATCTGGAAGGATTTCTCGCTTGCAAAGGACGGCTTCCTTACTGCTGCCATGCTTGTCGGGGCGCTCGAAGCGAAGAAGCTTTCAGAATGGCTGAAAATGATACCACAGTACCATAACGTAAAGCAAAAAATCCCTGCGGATAATGAAATGAAAAAAAGGCTGGTCCGGAAAGCAAAAGACTATGCAAAGGCGAAGAAGCTTGAGGCTAATGAGATCGACGGGATCCGGATTGATTTCGAGGATTGCTGGGTGATTGTCAGGCCATCAGGAACTGAAGACTATGTTAGGATTTTTGCCGAGGCTAAAACCAGGGAAAAAGCAGAAGAACTTGTAAAAGAATGGAAAACTATTTTGAAGGGGGCTTAGATGAGAACGGCGCCAGCGGGGGCGAAGACTGAGTCCTAAGGCCCGTTTCGTCAATAGTATCCGCAATTTCAGTTGCGATTTTCCTTGCACCGTGGAATTCGGCCATCTGCTCAGCAGTCTGGCCACTATTGTCCATAATATGAGGATCTGCCCCATGGACAATTAGAAACCCTGTCAGCTCCTCATAGCCATGAGCAGATGCGGCCATAAGAGCGGTGCGGCCATTTTTATCCTTCTGGTCAATAGCAGCGCCCCTATCAACCAGGAGCGAAACGATATCGCACCTGTTTTTGGAAGCTGCAGTTATCAATGCAGTTGTGCCTCTGCCATCAATGGCATCCAAATCGGCACCTTCATCGAGCAATCTCCTGACCTCTTCTATTGTAGAATATGCACATGCTTCAATCAGCGGAACAGGACCTAGGGTCTCTGTAAGCGGAGCGGTCTTGTGAATAGGTTTCGGTGTATCTCCGGAAGGCAAGGTAACAGGTGAACTGTCCGGGCCTCTTTTTTGTCTGCCTCTCATGAATAGAAAATTTATATCGATCAGTTTTTAAAGGTGGTAGAAAGACGTCATAATTGTATCAAATCCATGATATTGACCTTGGCAGCCTCATTTGGTATGGAATTTGTCGTATATATATCGTCTGTAACTGCAGAAAGCCTGGACAATGATTCCTTCAGGAAGAACCCGTGCGTGGCGGCACAGATCACCTTTCTGGCGCCGCCCTTCCTGACATTCTCCACAGCCTTGATCATCGTCCCTCCAGTAGATATCATATCGTCGAGGATAAGGACGTCCTTGCCCTTGACATCGAAATTCATCTTGATGGAATCGACAGTGCGGTAGGCGACATCGCCCTCCTGGTATTCACCCCTCACCTTCTCCATGGATTTCCCGCCGTAATCCGATACGAGGTAGTTTGCTCCTGCATCCGGACTCATCACTTCCAGATTTGTTGATCCTGCATGTTCGATCAGCTTCCTGTTTGCAGAAATATTGGTGATCTTGAGCCCGGCATACGTGAAATCGCCCTCCTTCTTAAGGAAATGGCAATCCAGTGTCACCAGTTTCTTGACGCCGGATTTTGCAAGGAGCGAGCAAAGAAGCTCGGAACTTAGAACCTCGCCGTCCTTGAAAAGCTTGTCCTGCCTTGAATAGGGGACATAGGGTGCAACAACAGTAACGCTCGCATTAACCCTTCCCAGGGTATCAAGCATCTGGAGAAGGTTGAATATGGCTTTGTTCTGGTCCGGGTAGAGGCGATGATAGATTACAACTTCTGAATCCCTGCATTTTTCTATATCAGGAATCCTAACGTAGCTGTCGCCGTCAGGAAATTCCTTTATCTCGATATTTGGTTCCATCAGGTCTGAAAAATTCGGGCTGATAAGCTTCATGAAAAATAGAGTGTTACACCTCTTTAAAAACATTTTCTTACATCATATTTAACCAACTCCAACATTGAGGTGAAAAATATGAAAAGGTGGTATGAAATCCAGCAATAAAGTCAATCTATTAAGTTTACTAATTCTCAGGATGATGAGCGTTTACATTCGTTTACTTTTAAAAAATGTTGTAATTTATAAATAAAGGTGATATTAATGAATGTATTAAGACGCTCAGAAAAAAAAGGAAAGGATCCTGCAGCAGGGTTCAAAGGAATGGAATGTAAGTTAGAATCTGATAAGGGATCAGAGATGCAGCTCGCATTATTGCTAAACGATGATTCAGTAAAAGAACAGGTAAAAAAAGGCATGGCGGATCCTGATTACAAGATCAGGCTGTTCATGGGGGATGTGCTGAGGCATGCCCTTCATAATGACGATACGCGACAATCGGCTGCAGAAGTACTTGAATGGGGGCTTAATGCTCCGGATGTCGATGCGCTTCCAGGCTGGGCAAAACCCACAATAAGGGCAAGTTCAGCATCCGTATTGAAGGACGCAAAAGCGGATATTGGCAGGTTCGTCCCGAAACTGCTGGAGCTTTTCGCTGACGGGAGCTCGCATGTACAGGCAATGGCCAAGTTCGCTGTCTTGAATGCGGTAAAAAAGGACCGTAGTGTATTGTCGCTTGTGGAAGCTGAACTTGAAAGCAGGAGCCGGGATGTAGTCCAGAACGCGGTGTTCGTACTCTCAGAGATCGGGGCCAAAGACAAGGGCGTACTTGTAAAACTTGCCCATGTCCTTGCAAGGGATTCAGAAGCAGTAAAAGGCTGCCATGATGTTTTAGCATCGGCACTTGATGACAGCGATGAGGAGGTTAGGGTCGAAGTAGCAAGGGGATTTGCAGACGCATCGGCAACAACCGACATGAAATCGGCGCTTGCGAGCCTGGTTAAGGCCCTCTTCAGGCCTGAATTGTTTGATCCGGCTCTTGCGGCGCTCACCAATGAAGTGAGAAGGGATCCAAGATCATTCGGAATGATCGAGGACGTCCTGAAAACGACCGAAGTCGCTGCTGTCTGCGGACTGCTGCCCAAGAGCGCGGAGAAGATAAGGGGAGGGCTTGAACAAATAAGACCTTAAAAGTTTTTCAGATCAATATGGTGCATGGCAAAAGTGCTGATGATCATAGCCCAAAAGGGATTCAGGGATGAGGAACTGCTGGTTCCAAAAGAGATTCTTGAAGCCGAGCACACCGTCAAGGTCGCGTCGATTACAAGGGCTGAGGCTACCGGATCGATGGGTGCAAAGGTTATGCCGGACATGGCAGTATACGAAGTGAATCCGGATTTCTTTGATGCTGTCGTAGTAGTTGGCGGCCCGGGATCGCCCGAACTGGCAAGAAGAAGGGAGGTTGTTGACCTTGTTGAGAAGGCATATGGTCTTGGAAAGATCGTTGCCGCAATCTGCCTCGGTCCAATGACACTGGCTTCTGCAGGCATATTGGCCGGGAAGAATGCCACGGTGTTTGGGAGCAGGATAGGCATCCAGGCCCTTGAAAATGGGGGATCATCATATAAAGATAAGCATGTAGTAATTGACGGAAATATCATTACAGCCGATGGGCCGCAAAGTGCTGGAGAATTCGGCGAAACGATTTTGAAGAAGTTGATGGAATGATAACGATTAAGCATGAAGGGTGCATTCTTTGCGTTGGATGTTCTTCGGTCTGTCCTACCAATGCAATAGAAGTTGTTGGAACAAGGATGGAACATTTTGCAGACAAATGCATTGACTGCTCGTTGTGCGTAAGGATCTGCCCTGCAAACGTCATTCAGATGTACAAGGGAATCAAATCGGCCAAGGACCTGCCAGAGGGATGATTATGGATTACGACGTTATTGTTATCGGCGGGGGACCCGCGGGAGCAACATTCTCAAGGATAGCCGCTTCGGGCGGAATGAATGTCCTTATTGTAGACAAGAGAAAGGAACTCGGAGTGCCTGTTAGGTGCGGCGAGGGACTCGGCCAGGCAGAAGTGATAAAAGAGGGCCTTGACCTTCCAAGATCATGCTACTCGGTTCCTATCGACGGTGCGAAAGTGGTCGCCCCCAACGGGAAATCAATAACTTGGGCAACAGAAGACACCAAGGGATGGATACTTGAGAGGAAGACTTTTGACAAGTGGCTCTGCGAACTTGCAGTGGACAAGGGAGCCCATGTAAGGACATATACCCGGGCGCTTGAGATCCTCAAGGATGAGAAGGGAAAGCCCAACGGAGTGAGGGTCAGCCACGGGGGGCGGGATCCTTATGAAATACATGCACCGCTCATTGTTTCGGCAGAGGGAATGGAATCCCTCATGGCAAGGCAGATGGGATTCAAGACTGTGCATTCACTGTATGATGTTGATACCTGCTACCAGTATGAGATGAAGCCGTACGAGCACGAGAACCTGATAGAATTGTACTTCGGAAACAAGAAAGCGCCAAGGGGATACGTGTGGATATTTCCCAAAGCCGACAAGAAGGCGAATGTTGGGATTGGAATCGGCGGGAACATAGCAAACGGAAAGAAGCGCGGCGAACAGGATGGTGCTTCTCCGAAGCCGCTACTGGACCAGTTTATCCAAGATAACGAACAGCTAAAAGACGCATCGACATTGCTTGATTTCGGAGGGGTGATTTCTGTCGGAGCCCCGATCAACGAGTTCGTAAAGGACAACGCGATGATTATAGGAACCGCTGCAAAGCAGGTTGATCCTATCCATGGCGGAGGAATCGGCCTTGCGATGGAAACCGGGATCATGGCTGCAGATGTTGCATTGAAGGCGCACGAGAAGAAGGACTATTCCAAGGAATCGTTATATCCATATGAAAAAGTATGGAGGGATGGCCCCGGAAAGGTTTGCCACGACAGGCTGAAACTCAGGAAGGTCCTGGAGAAGGTTTCAGATGACGACCTGAACCACATATTCAATCAGGTCAATGACAAGGACCTTGAGCAGATAATGAACGGGAATTTCGCCCCGTCTGTTGCAAGGATACTTGCTACAAGGCCCCAACTGCTCGGGATCCTGAGTGCACTGGCCTAGCCTTCAAAGTTATTCTCTTTATTTTCTACTGCGGAGTAGAATGTAGTTACAACTTTCAGGTCATGGTTCTCCTGGACTTTTTTTGCTGCGACTTTTCCTATCGGGATATAGTTGCTGTCTGAGGGCTTGTTACTGATTTTTTCCCGGAAATGTTTGGCAAATTCTTCCAACATTCCAAAAAGTTCCTTCTGGTCGGCCGCATCAGATGCAAACATTGTGAAATCCGTCCTGGCTGAATCTTCATTTCCTGAGGCAAGATCTGCAAGTCCGTTTACAAGACCGAAAACTGTTGTTTTTTTAAGTTCAAGCCCTGCCTCCTTTAAAGAGTCCATAACTATTGGCATGAGCCTTGCCTTCGCCTGTTCCCTGGGGATGAACCTGTGCTCTGTCTCGACTTTTTTTCCTGACATTTCTTCCGGTTGCCTCATTGCCTGCGCCATGTGATCACATATAATATTTATATCACATAGTTTTTTGAACATCCCATTCTTTGGGCGACTGGATATCCGTCGACCATACTGATGATCCGGTCCTGATTTCAAGGGTGGTACCGTTGAGGCTGATCTCCTTTATTCCCTCGCTCAGGATATCCGGATCGATGATTATAGCATAAGAGTTCGCAGAATCGAAAACGCCGTCAACAAAGCCGAGGAAGTTGACATTCTCCTTCATTTTCTTTTCGCCTATTGCAACGATTATCCGCTCATCTCCTATAAGAACTGTGTAGCTGTCAGAGCAGATAACCGCATCAGGTTCGAGCTTGTAATCAAGCTCTACGGATTTCATTCCCCTTTCGGTGGCGTAGGAAAGTATTCCCTTATCATACCTGCATGTGAAATAGCGATCCTGAGGAGCTTCAATTGTATTGTCCATCCTCTCCTCGACTTTCGGGCTTTGCGGAATCTCAGGGGCAAATTGTTTGGTGCATGCGCATAATGCGAGTGCCACTGCCAATGACTTTCCCCTTAACTTTCTCATCCTACCACTATTTTAATTTAATTATAACAGTTTAAAAAGGAACCACTTAAAACTGTTGCAGCGATTTATCTGCATGGACGAATTTAGCGAGGAGGAGAAAAAAAGGCTAGAGCCATTCATGACCAATCTCGACCGGCCAGTCTTCGTTCTGAAGAACCTTCCCGAGGTGGTAAAAGGCGCGCTTTTTTCAAGATACAGCAGGTCCTCAAACAGCCTGAGGAAGGTCCTTCTAAAGGAATTCATGCAGGATGAGGGCATGGAATTCGATGCTCCGAAAAACACATTCACTACTAAAAAAGCGGAGGAGTTCTATGATCGCGTTCTTGTCGGTTACGGCGATGATTCTGTTGCCGAACTGGCAGGGGCGCACATTGCCCTAGAGAAGATCTCGATCATCGCGACAAAGATAGTAGAAGACGCAAGGTTAGGCCTCTCGCCCCTTGAGAAATCCACGCGCTATGTATATTTCGACAAGCAGATTGACGGTAAGTGGCAGTACCTCAGGGAAAAGACCCTGATGGGCTCTGAATTTGCAGACACTTACAGTAAAACATGCGACCTCTGCTTCCAGACTTATGCTGATCTTGTTCCCAAGGTTTCTGCTGCAATAATGGAGAAGGAACCCAGGGATGACGATACGAGCGACCGGGCATACCGGTCGACAATCAGGGCAAAGACCTGCGATATCCTGAGGGGGCTTCTTCCAGCATCTACACTGACCAACATGGGATTCTTCGGAGACGGGAGAGCTTATGAGTTCCTCATGACAAAGATGTATTCCGATGACCTTGCAGAGATACGGGAGCTTGCAGCAATGATGCAGGAGGAACTTGGAAAGGTGATACCGTCCTTCGTGAAGCGGGCGGACAACAAGTACGGGAAATCCATGCAGGACTATTACCAAAGGACGAGGGGAGAGATGGAGGAAATGTCCGGAAAGTTGGGCGGGGCATCAGGAAAAGAGGAAGTTAAGCTTGTCCGGTTTGACAGGGATGGTGAAAAGAATATCATAGTTGCTGCACTCTATCCATATCTTGAGAAGCCGATGGAAGAGATATCTGAAATCGTGGACAGGATGACGGATGATGAAAGGGAAGCGGTAATTTCAAAATACATAAACGAGAGGCAGAACAGGAGGCACAAGCCCGGAAGGGGATTCGAGCATTCATATTACACGTTTGATGTAGTTGCGAATTACGGATGCTACAGGGACATGCACCGGCACAGGGTACTCACACAGCAAAGGCAGCTTCTTTCCACCAGGCTCGGATACAGGATGCCTGAGGAACTGGTGGAGATGGGTTTTGACACTGAATTCAGGAACGCTATGGAGGAATCCGCAAATGCATTCGAGGAGATCGCGAAAAAATACCGGAAGGAAGCTCAATACGTGGTTCCCCTTGCATACAACATAAGATGGTACATGAGCTTCAACGCGAGGGAAGCATACCATATGCTTGAACTAAGAAGTTCGAGGCAGGGACATATTGATTACAGGAGGATAGCTCAGGACATGTTTAGGGAGATAGGAAGGGTCCATCCGAATGTAGCGAAGGGAATGAAGTTCATGGACATGGAGGAATACGGCCTCGAGAGGCTTGAATCCGAGAAGAAGATTGATAAAAAAATGAAAGAGATAACCGAGAAATATGGCAGCTAAAATTTACATTACAGGAGCAACAGGCAGACTTGGAAGAGAGGTGTACAAGGATATCAGGGCAGTTCCGCTTGTGAGATCGCATTCTGGACTTGAAAATGAGGTAATGCTGGAATTTGCCGACCTCGGCAAGACACTTGCTGATGCAGATGTCATCATACACCTTGCAGGATCAATAATGGGGGACTTCCAAAAATCCAATGTCGAACTGACGCAGAGGATTGTTGATGCTGCTCCGCAAAAGGCAAAGATAATATATGCTAGTTCAATTTCCGTATTCGGAAAGAAGCTCAGGCAGATTCCGGCGGACGAGGATACGCCGGTGAACCCTGATTCCGATTATTCAAGGTCCAAACTTGCTGCAGAAGAGATCGTGCGAAAGCACGATAACCACTGCATCCTCAGGATAGCAACAATCTACGGAGAGCAGTTCGATGACTTCACATATGTAATCAGGATGGTCGAGGAAGGGAAGATGAGGCTGATAGGGGAGGGAAAGAACCTTGTCCCGTTCGTACATGTAGAGGATGCCTCAAATGCCATAGTCAAGGCGATAAAAAAAGGAAGCGGCACATATGTCATTTCTGGCGATTCGCTGAGCCAGGAGAGGATATTTGACATTGTAAGCAGTGAGCTTGGAGTTGCAAAGCCGAGGAAGATTCCTAAGCTGCTTGCAAGGATACTGGTAAAAATAGGGGAACTGAAAGGGTCGCTTTCTGGCAAGAAGCCGCGCCTTACAAAGGAGCATCTGGATATACTTTCCGCAAACAGGGTGTTCGACTGCAGCCGCGCGAGGAAGGACCTGTCTTTCAGGCCAAGGCCGCTCAAGGACGGCATAAGGGAAATTGTGAAGAAATATAAACGTTTATAGCAAGTTTTACTGCATGAGAGGCTTATTTCTATTGTTGTTATTCTCGGGAGTAATATTTGCCGGACTGGACCAGAATTACAGCCAGGACGTGAGGATCGGCGGGGCATCGATAATCGAAAAGACAAGCGACATATCAGTATTCACATCAGGAATCGATGATGCGGAACTGCTTGCCGTGGAAGAGGAATGCACTGCAAGGAGCGACTGCAGATATTCCAACAAGACGATAACGATAGTAGAGGAGTTCGAGCCAGGAAACTATTATACATATGAAGAGGTTTACAGCTTCCCGTTCGTGGAGCAGAGGATCGAGATCCGCAAAATTCCGACAGACAGGTTCAGCAAGTCGCTTGACGGCCTGCTTTTCGATGCCGGTGCGATTGACGATGGCTCCGGATCGGCGCAGCCGATAAACCTCTATGATAATAATTCAGATGATGCCGCATTCCTCCGGAGATTCAGCGTCGCAATCGGATATGAGGTCACGATGCCCACGGGGGTTTACGAGGCATATTCCGGGAATGTAAGTGGAAAGATCAGCGGAAGGAGGGCATATTTCGATCTTGTAGATGTTATGGGCCAGGAATCGCCGATAATAATCAGGAGCAGGGAGGTCAATATGAGCCTGATAATCATCGTATCAGCAGTAATCGTGTTCGCAGCATTGTTCATATCCCTGAAAAATAGCTTTAAAAAAACAAGGAACAAAAAGTGATTAAATGAGCGGTATTGTAGGTTATGGATCATATATTCCAATTTATAGAATAAAAACTGCAGACATTGCAAGGGTCTGGGGAGAGGAGACCGAAAGGATCGAGAAGGGCCTCGGCATCCTCGAGAAGGCTGTCGGCGGCGTTGACGAGGACACATCATCCATTTCTGTCGAGGCATCAAGGAATGCCCTCATGAGGGCAGGAATCGATCCGCAGAAGATAGGGTGCCTTTATGTGGGATCAGAATCGCATCCTTACGCTGTAAAACCTACAGGAACCATCGTCGCAGAGGCAATAGGTGCAACCCCTAACCTTACTGTTGCAGACCTCGAATTCGCATGCAAGGCAGGAACAGCAGGATTGCAGATAGCATGTGCAATGGTCGATTCAAAGAAAGTGGAATACGGACTTGCAGTGGGAGCCGATACCGCCCAGGGAAGACCCGGTGATGCGCTCGAATATTCTGCAGCATCTGGCGGAGCTGCATTCATTGTGGGCCCTGATTCCGAATCAGTGGCAATAATAGAAGATACATTGTCATATACAACTGATACTCCGGATTTCTGGAGAAGGCAGCATGCCGAATACCCGACGCATGGCGGAAGATTTACAGGAAAACCAGCATTCTTCAGGCATGTTATGGGAGCAACAAACGGCATGCTCGAAAAAAGCGGGACAAAGATTTCAGATTATGATTATGTTGTTTTCCACCAGCCAAACGGCAGATTCCCGGTTGAAGCAGCTAAAAAGCTTGGGGCATCGATGGAACAGATCAAGACAGGCCTTCTTACCCCTACCGTTGGCAATACGTATTCCGGAGCGTCCATGCTCGGATTATCAGCAGTTCTTGATGAGGCGAAACCAGGAAACAGCATACTTGTTACCTCCTATGGTTCAGGAGCAGGATCAGATTCATTCATCATCAGGGTGACAGACAAGATCGATGAAAAGAGGAACCTGGCACCCACTACGAAGGATTACATCAACAACAAGAAATACATCGATTATGCAACTTATGTGAAATACAGGAAGAAACTCAATTCCTGATTCTGGGAATCCCTTTTAAATTTTACTAATTTTAATAAATCTTAAAAATAAGAGGGGGATTATGGCGCTTGAGGATGAGATCAGGAGATATATCATTACAGTTGCAAAAAACTACGGCCACGATGAACTGGGGGCAAACATCTATGCCATCCTTTATCTGTCCGAAGGGGAAAAGACCCTGGATGAGATTGCTGAACTTACAAAGTACAGCCTTGCATCTGTATCGATCAAGATAAACCAGCTTGAAAAAATGGGCCTGGTGAACAAGAGGAGGAAGCCTGGCAGCAAGAGGATCTACTGTTCCATGCACAAGAGCAGGTCTGAACAGATCAGGAACAAGATCAATTCGATCTATGAGATCGAGATAAAATACGCGAAGGATAACATCCCGGCAATAATCGGAAAATACCGGGACATGGAACTTAGCGAATCTGAGAAGAAAAGGTACATGATGGTGCTCGACTACATGAGACAGATAGATGAGATGGAAAAAATATTTGAAAAAATCAGAGTGTTGATGAAATGAGAAAACTTTTTTTACTTCTATTGATAATCGGGGCAGCTTTTGCTGTGACGGACAATGACCTCCACAGGGACATTGATGTTGATCTTATCAAAACGAACCCTTCGGTGGTAGCTGATGAGACGGAATTCATCGCATACCTCGTATTCACGAACAACGGTAATGTCCAGCATGAGATTTCGTTTTCAGTCGTGACTTCAAGCCTTTTCTCGCATATAGGCCCGGGCACGATAGAATATTACGAGATCGTTATTGAGCCGGGAGAATCAGTGAACTACGAGATACTTGCATATGCCAAGGAGCTTGTCCTTGCAAAGAACCCGCTTAAGATAGTGATCAAGGAGGACGGGGCAGCGGCTGTCAAAAGCGTATTCGTTACAGGCACGCTGGAGAAGAAGTACATTGACATTGCAATGGAAAACTTCTCGGTTGCTGATGAGAACGAGATCTCATTCGATCTCATAGTGGATCCGTCTGAGGACTTCTACAACGTCCATCTCGATTTCGGGATAGAGGACATGCCGTTCCAGATCAGGAACGATGACAACGTGGTCATCATCCCCTCCATTTCGGAAAAGAGAACGCTCCCGATAACGATAAACATTGATGACAGCGCTGTTTCAAGGATATACCAGGTTCCTGTGAACATTACCGCGAACGATGCCTACAACAACCCATACAGCTATGTCAGCTACCTTGCACTGAACCTTGAATTCCCTGAGAAGATCGCGCTGGGAAAAGTCTCGAGCACGCCGGAAAACCTGAAGAGGGATACCAAGAATAACATTATCCGCGTCGAGATCGTGAACCAGGGAAAAGACAGGATAGAAAATGCCGAGGCGAGGTTCGAGATCGATGAATTCGACCCGACATTCTTCAATTCGAATACCGACTACCTTGGAACGATCGACGGGAAGGACAGGTCTGAGGCCGAATTCAAGTTTGATATAGATGATGATGTTGAATCCGGAAGCTACACAGGTAAGGTGGTCCTGACGTACTACCATCTTGGAAACGAGAAGAGGGAGGAGTTCCCTGTCACGGTCAATGTGCAGAAGCTGCCATTCTTCATAGTTGGGCAGGAAACGAACCAGAGGAACGACAATAACGAGATCGAGTTTACTATTACGAACATCGGCGATGAGTGCACCAGTGTGGAGGTGACAGGCCTAACGAAGAATCTCCCAATCACCTGGAAGCAGAATTCGGACAAGGCAGCTAAACTGGATGAGGGCGAGACAAAGGACTTCAGGCTTGAATTGCAGTTCAACGATCTTGCGACAGAGAAGGAGTACGGGGTCCCGATAAGGGTCAGATGCATCTATAACAGCGAGCCGATAACGCAGGAAGAGGAGATATTCGTCCAGTCAAGGGCAAGGGAGGAAAGCCCGTTACCGCTCCTGCTGATAGGTCTGTTCCTGATCGGCCTTGTGATACTCATAGGAAGGCATTTCTTCAAAGGGAAAACGGATGATCGGAAAGATAACTGAAGCCATCGGAAAGGCATATCACAATGCAGTTCCAGGCTATTCCGCCTTTCTCGATGACGGGAAGTTCCTCATACTCGGGATCATGCTCGTCTTTATTGCCTACATGGGGTTCTATGCCATCCAGCTTGACGTCGACTCATCGCAGAAGGCATTTTATTATGAGAATGATCCGGTAGTCCTGAAAAACAACCTGGTTGACGGCAACTTCAATTCTGCTGATGCGCTTACGGTCTTCATTCGCCTTGACAAGAGTTCGGATGAGTTCGACAGGATAACTGATATCAGGGATGAGCAGGTTATAGAGTATATTGATACCATCAGGTTGAAGTTCCTGCAAAAGGGATTTACTGATTTTGTTCTCACCCCCAATGACAACCCTGCATTGTTCAACAGGGAGGGTACCAGCGCACTGATACTTGTCTACATGGACACCGGAAACAGCGACAAGCAGCTTGAAGACCGGAAGATGCAGGTCGAGGAGATACTTGAGAATACTAAAACGCCGAGCGGCATCAGGACTTCTGCAGGAGGAAGCCCGATAATTTTTTCAGAGGTATCGAGGCTTTTGTTCAGCGACCTTATCGTAACCGGACTTGCAAGCCTGATAGTGATTGCTTTCGCGGTTAGGCTGTTCTATGGAAGCAATGCGATAACGGCCGTGAACCTGTTTCTCCTTGCCTGCATAATGACGTGCATCTTCGGGTCGATGAAGCTTCTTGGAGTGCCCCTGAACATCGCAACAGCCCTGATCGCAGTATTGACGATCGGGCTTGGCGTGGACTATACGCTGCACCTCCAGAACGGGTTTCTGCATGGAACCGGAAGGAGGCGATATGTGGTATCCACTGTCCTGCAGCGCGTTGGCCCTCCGCTTTCGATGGCATTCCTCACAACTCTGATAGGTTTCATGTCACTTTTCTTTGCAGGATCAAAGATAATGGAGGACCTTGCTCTCTCGACATCGATTGGAATAATCTATGTCTACATGTTCAACATGATCCTTACCCCTGTAATCTTCCTGATTTTCGGATCTGGCGAGGCTGTTTCAAACGGCAAGCCCAGCGAGTTAACCGGATTCCTCCATGACAAGATGATCGACCTGAGCGATCTCATCGGAAACCATACATTCCTTTTCATTGCAGCGGTCCTTGCATTCGCGATAGTAGCCATATACGGTATCACCATGGTGAATACCGAGACGGATTATTCCGGATTCATACCATCCGACAACCCGGTACTTATGGACCTTGTTGAGCAGGCTGATGCGTTTCCAGGTTCGACCAACAGGCTCAATATAATAATTGAGGCTGATGACGTCCTTCAGTACGATGTCCTGCGGGAGGTTGATGAATTCGAAAAAAGGATAGAGGGGATGGAATATGTCGAATCTGTAAGCTCTCCCGTGGACTTGATAAAGGAGATGAACGGCGGGGCGATTCCGGAGACTCGGGCAAGGATTGTGCATCCGGATGTTGGATCAGACTACAAGATGATGAGGATAACTGTCAACTATGCCGGACAGATAGCAAACAACCAGGACCTGCTCGTTGGAAAATTCCTGCCTTCGATCCGGGAGAGATTCCCGCAGAAGTATGAGACTTATTTCGTTGGGGATGCTGCATTCCAGATCAGGGAGAACGAGATCACGAGTTCCGGCTCCGCAGCAACGCAGATGTTCTCATATGTTGCGATCTTCATACTGCTCATACTTTACTTCAGGTCTGTTACAATCGGGTTCATGATGCTTCTTCCGATCATCCTTGCCATAAGTTCCACGATGGGGATAGACGGGTGGACTGGCATTCCCTTCTCGCAGATAACTTCTTCGATATTCGGGATACTGATAGGAATAGGAATGGATTTTTCGATACATACAGGTTCTGAAATGAAAAAATTCCTGGAGCACGGATCAAGCTATGCCGGTGCCGTTGAGGGAACCCATCAGCATCTTGCAAAGCTGCTATTCCTCACATCGCTTACTACTGTACTTGGATTCCTGACTCTCAATTTCGCTGAATTGAGTTTCCTTCAGGATCTTGGAAAGACGCTTGCTTTCGGCATTTTGTTTGCCTTCCTCTATTCCCTTATCCTGCTTCCAGGGCTGATCATCGGATATGCCAAGATTACGCGGGCGGGCGGAAAACTGTTGGGAAAAATCAATCTTCGAGGATGATTGCATGCCTGTTCTCAAAGCCCTGATCCACATGGATTGCAAAGCCGCTTTCGCTGGAGGATCTTACTACAGGTGAAATGGTCTGGAAGTCGTTTCGGTGGAGCATTGCCGTCACTTCAAAATCTCCCGATCCGCCATTTACAGGAAGCCCGTTTGAGGATAATGTCGGGTGCGTTCCTCCGCTATTGTCCGGGAAATTGAATATTACGCTTACCTGAAGGACGCGCTCTTCTCCATTTGGAACGATAAAGGTGTATTTTCCGTCATCTATGAGCTTGTACGTTCCCGACTGGACGAAAAGCGCCACATTTTCCAGGTCAAGAAATCTTGGGTCATCTAGCACATATTTCTTGTTCCCGCCTTCATAAACTATCTTGTCCTTGAACTTGCCTCCCTTGGTGGGATGTATGACTATGTCGCCGGTCCAGTGCATCTCATGCACAAGCGAATTATCTGATGACTTGGCTGACACTAGCCTCATGTGCTGCTCTGATGCGAGCTTCATTGCTGTTGGGAAATTTTCCTTTCTAAGGCTGCCATTTTCATTTCTAAGCACTCGGAAACTCATGAAAATTATTTGGAGGAGCAGATATTTAAATCTTTATAACAACTGGCAAAATGTGAAATTGGGCCCATGGGGATTTGTTCTCGCTTCTAGGCAGGCTGTTTTTGCCAGGCTTAAAAAGCGGATTGAACCCCAGACCTCCGGCTTTCCTAGGAGTCTCTCAGTCTGTATATGACTGTATTAGAACGTGCCATATAAGACCGGCGCTCTAACCAGACTGAGCTATGGGCCCACTAGCAAAGATGCCGAATAACGTTTTTAAAACCCTTATATGGGGATATAAGTCATGTACAAGATCCTTTCAGGAAAAGAACCCTCAGCAGCACTTCTTTCGCAGTTGAAGGAAAGGGTGGCTTCCATGGAAAAGAAGCCCCATCTTGCAATCGTCCTTGTGGGATCAGATCCTGCTTCTGAAATCTACGTCAGGAAAAAACTGGAGAAAGCTGAAGCGATAGGTGTGAAAGCAACGTTGAAGAAACTGGATGAAAAGACCCCGGAGGATGAACTGCTTGCACTTGTAAAAGAGCTGAATGCGGATCCTGAGGTCCATGGATTCATTGTACAGTCGCCCCTTCCAAAGCAGATAGATGAAAAAAAGGTTATTGAGGCGATCGATCCGAAAAAAGACGTGGACGGATGGACATCGGCGAATATGGGACGGATGTTCCTTGGGCTCGATGCATTTTTGCCTGCAACCCCTGCTGGAGTGATGGAAATCCTGAAATTCTATGATATTGATATGAGCGGAAAAAACGTCACTGTGATAGGACGCAGCAATGTTGTCGGGAAGCCGCTTGCGTTCCTTCTTCTACAAAAAAACGCTACTGTTACCATATGCCACTCAAGGACGAAGAACCTGAAGGAGCATACGGAAAATGCGGACATCGTGATTGCGGCAGTAGGTAAGCCCGGCCTTGTAACAGCTGACATGGTAAAGGAAGGGTCATACATAATCGATGTCGGGACAACGCGGGTGGATGGAAAGCTGAGGGGCGATGTTGATTTCGAGAATGTGATAAAAAAAGCGAACTGCAGTCCTGTTCCGGGCGGGGTGGGGCCAATGACTGTCTCGATACTGATAAGCAACGTTGTCAAAGCGGCGGAAAATCCGAATTGATCTCCTTGCTGTGCCGAAGAAGCATCTTGTGTATTCCGGACCCGTACTGGAGCGCTTTTTTTCTCCTTGCTAAAATGAATTCCGGGACTCCGAGGATTTTCCCTGCTTCCCTGATAAAGCCTTTTTTCAGTTCACGCTCAGCCATACGATCCTCAATTGGTATGGAAAACATGAAGTCAGCAATATCCTTGTCATAGTACGGGAACCTCGCCTCTATTCCTTCCTTAAGGCATACTTTCTTGACCCAGCCTATGTCCCTCTTTGGAAGTGTCCTGAATTCATCCTCGAGGATTACTGCAAGGTCCTTTCCTTCATCGAAATATCTGTAGTAGCGGTCGTATCCGACAAATAGCTCTTCGGCTCCTGAGCCGAACAAAATCACGGAATGGCCTTTTTCCTTGGCCTTTTTTGCAATTATCCGGATGGGAACCAGGATCTCGATCTTGAGGAAATCCAATTTAAGGTAATTATGGATTTTTTTGTAGGAGTCCATTGCCATCTGGTCGTCAATAAGGTTCACATCAAGAGGAAGCCCTAGAGCTTCAGCGCCCCTTAACGCATAATCTATATCCTGGCTTCCGGAAACGCCTGCAGTGAACAGTTCCACATCAGCATGTTCCTTTGCAACAGTGGCTATGAGAGTGGAATCGACGCCTCCTGAAAACGACACTGCAACCCTGTCCTCAAGGTTTTTTGCAATGCTGGCACTGATTAGCTCTGACAGTTTGAGACTCATCAAACAAGATTTTTAGAAAACTCTTTTAAAAACAAGTTGGTGTCCTCGGAAATGAACCCTGTTAATGATTCTATTTGAAGAAAATGTAATGAATACATGAAACATCACTTGGATCCCTCGGATCCAGATTTGAATGAAATCTTGGGGATATTGATCGGGGACGGATGGATCGGAATTTCGGGAAACCCAAGAAAAAGGAAACAAGTTTGTTTTTGTGGAAATTTGAAGAAGGAGGTTGATTATAGAGGATATATTCAAAGGCTGATAAAAGATACGCTTTGTGTGAATGGGTATTATCAAGAGAGAAAGGACATAAACACCTATTACATTATTATAAACAGTCAAGGGATATTTGATTTTTTTCAGAAGAATTTCGATTTTCCTATAGGAAGAAAAAATAAATTTAACATTGACAAACTTCCAAAAACCTGGGAATTGCAAAAGAGAGTAATTAGAGGGATTTTTGATACAGATGGGTCGGTTTTTTTCGATAGGGATCCGCGGTATAAAGTTCCATATCCTGTAATAGATATTACATTAAAAAACATTGAGATACTTGACTGGATTGCGGAAAATCTCTCCGCACAAAGTTTCCGCACAATAAGATATGGTAGACAAATGAGGTTGAAGGGTCGGGATAATGTTGCCAAATGGTTTAAAGATATATCTCCTAAAAATGACTTACACAATAAAAAATATTCAACGTGGTTAATTGAATATGTAAAGGGCCCGTAGCTCAGTAACTTTTTGGCATAAGGTTTCACAAGAACTTATAGTCCAAATTGAGTGAGCAGCTTGGATAGATCAAAAAAGCAATATTGCTATTTGAGTCTTTAGTGGCGCTCTCCTATCTAGCGCCCCGGAGAATTGGCTCCGGGAGAAAGGCGATGGTCAGGGGTTCAAATCCCCTCGGGCCCGTTTTATTTTTAATTATTTTTGTCCAATTATTGACACATGTCTGGCAAACTGCTTAGAGTGACTACCACGCCAATGAAAAAGAAAGGGATACATTTCAAGGATGAACCTGCCCTTTTTGAACACATAATGGGAAAGCACACTGGGAATATCCAGGTTATCCTAAGAGAATACTGGAAAGAAGAAAAAAGGGACATGAGCCTCTCTGCCGTTGTGACTGATATTTCCGGAAAAAGAGTGCATGCGATTGGAGAGATGCACGGGTCTCCTCTTCCGATTCATTTCACCCACGATGTTTTTTTTCCTGAGATGAATAAAAGCTGGGCAATATTGGTTGAAGGGCTTGATTCGGATATGAACATGAAAAATATGAAAGCATATTCAATTTTCCATGGATATTATATCGAGCTTTCAGCCATTTTAGAGATCCCTATTGGAAACGCCGTAAGTAACATCGAAGATCCGGGCGTCAGATCTGAAATAGCCGGATTGGCTAAAATCAATTCTAAGGATGTTGATGTGGTCCTTGCAAGGGATACTATAAGCAAGTACAAGGTAGAAGAAAGGGGAGCGCTGATAAAAACCCTGAACATGATGCCGATAACTGATGAAGAAAAAATTGCTGCAAACCGGATATTGATCGATATTGAAAGGGAATTGGGCCTGGACAGAGACGGCACATGCGAGGTAGCATACCGTGCAATCGAATCGCTTTCCTGGAGCGAAGGAAAATCAGATGAGATCTGGGAGAAGTTCATGAATGGATGGAACCTGCATTCAAGATTGGAAATGGACATGCTGCTTTCAAGCTATCCGCATATAAGGAACGTTCTCATGGTCGTGGGCATGGACCATCTTCCGATGCTCAACCCATGATATCTGAAAGTATGCTGTATGTTTTTGCCGTATCAGCCTGGCGGACAACTAGAAGGGTATCAGTATAGCATGAGATGAACTCAACTACGTTAATCCCCTCGTTTGAAAGGGATGAGAGAAGGTGCGAGATGACCCCTGGGACCTCTTCTACTTCTTCAGGGCTCTGGATCACTATGAGGTTCAGATTTTCCTCGATCTTGTATTTGCCCTTAAGAGGACCAAGCTCAGATTCTTCGACTATGTATGTCATCTGGCGCCCTGATTGGGTGTAGGAGAGATAGCTGAGATTCTCAATGGGCCTTGATGTTATAACCACTGCCACCTTGTTCCGGAGGGTCATTGAGCTTTTCTTCAGGATGGAAAGTATTTTACCCTCGAGATCATCCTGCTTTTTCCACAGCTTGCCTGAGAGGCGGATAAGGGCCATCTTGACCGCATCAGCACTATCAGTTCCCAGATCATCGGATATCCTCCTTGCAAGAGCCGAGTGGTTCACTATGCCCATCCTAAGCGCTTCACTGAGGAAGGGCCTCTTTTTCACATATAGGGAAATGAGGTTGGATAATCTCATATTGTTCATTTTAGAACAAATAAAATAATAAATGTAACAGTTCTGACGATGTATTTATAAGCTTTTTACAGACCTAAGGGAGGTATGATACTTACACAAAATCCCATAAAGTTAAAACCAACGATTCCGCCCCAGCTTCATTGCGGGATCAGCGTATTGAAGAGCTTCGATTGCAGCGCGATTGCAGGCATCATCAGTGCAAGCTTCGGCAAGAAGCTTGTTCCAGGTTACTTTGAAAGCCCCATAAAAGCCGTGATTGTCGATGATAACCAGAAGGGCGTTGCGATAGTCAAGGAGCTTGAAGGCGAGCACTACCTGGATAAATTCGCTGTCAAGAAGGAATACCAGAGCAACGGTGTCGGGAGGAATATCTGGGCAACCCTTGTCGAGAATTTTTCCGAATTCAGCTGGCGTGCAAAAATCGACAACCCGATAAATCCCTGGTATCTGAAAAAATGCGATGGCCATGAGCAAAAGGGGGACTGGCTGGTATTCTGGGTCGGGAAAAAGCCTGATGTAGAAAAAATAGCCTTGTTGCCCGAGACTCTTATCCCTCAGTAAGGCTCTTCTTGAATGCAAAGAACAATACTGCAAGCGATGCAAGGCCCAGGACAACAATTATCCAGATCAGGTCGATGAAAGCTGTATCGTAATCATTTTCAACAGCAGCTGGGATAACCTCCCTGTTTGGAGGATTCCTTACTGGTTCCGGCCTTGCAGGCCTGTTGTCGACAGGTTCCGGAACAGGTTGGACTTCCGGCTCCACAGCCGGTTCATCTACTACGGGAACCGGTTCAAGGGAGTTGTTTTGGCCCGGAAACACCTGTTGCGGAGATTCTCCGCACACTGATTCGTTCGGACAGTAATTGGGCTGGAGCATCTGGATGCATTCTGCTCCCATATCCGTAGGCGCAACATCCGGGCATTCTACAATCTTTCCTTCGGGCTTGTAGAAGGTGCTCCCTTCTCCTTCTACGGAAGAGACTACCTTGACATTGTTTCCGAAGCAGATGTAAACCGCGTCGACGTTTTCATCCAGGCATTTGGCTGCAGAAGTCTCATTTGCAAACTGCACTCCATTGTCTCCTGATTCGATTATAGCTGAAAAACCCAGCGGAACCAATAGCATGATTGTTAAAATCCCCACCCAATTCATATACACACCTATACAAATTATGAAACAACTGCTTATAAACCTATTTGCTCGTTACCATTATGAGATGATAGCCAAACTGGGTCTTTACAGGTTCTGAAACGATCCCCACATCAAGCGAGAATGCCGCATCCTCGAACTCCTTGACCATGACGCCCTTGCCGAATTCGCCAAGATCCCCGCCGTTTTCCTTGCTCGGGCATATCGAGTATTTCTTTGCGACATACGCGAATTCCTCTCCGGATTCGATCTTTTCCTTCAGTTCCTTTGCCAGATTTTCATCTTCTACCAATATGTGACTAGCTCTTACCATGTCCACACCTCAAGCAGATATTGGGGTAAAATCAATAAAAAAGGGGAGGTTTTCGGCACAAACATTTAAAAAGTTGTAAAAAACCGTTCATCATAATTATCGAGGAAAGCTGTGGTTGCCGAAATAGTAAAAACATGCATATTTATAAGCTTAATAGTAGATAACCTATCACATGGACCGATCCTCCCTAAAATCCCCCCTTGAAAAACGACGAAACAACAAAGTCAGATGGAGTGGTATTCAGTGTAAAAGCGAGGGGTTAATGATCGGAGAAACCATAAATGAAAGGTTTCAGGTTTTGGAAAAAATTGGTGATGGAGGCTGTGGTAGCATCCATAGGGCCTTTGATTCCGAAACAGAACAGGAAGTCGCAGTAAAAGTTGCGAAGGAAGAGCCGAAATACGGAGACATGATGATCCGGGAGGCTGCGCTGCTGCGGCTGTTTAGCGACGAGAATATAGTAAGATACATTGATTCAGGTTCATACCAGGGAAGGCCCTTCATGGCAATGGAACTGCTTGAAGGAAAGAACCTTTCTGAGATGCTCGAATCGGGAATTGAATGGGTTGCCGGAAAAGAGATTATCCTGCAGGTATGCAGCGCATTGAAAGCAGTACACAACAAGGGATTGGTTCATAGGGACGTAAAGCCAGCTAACGTCTTTGTAACGGAGTATGGGGCAAAACTCTTGGACTTTGGCATTGTGTCCCTCCCGGGCTGTACAGCAATTGATGGAGACAAGGAAACTATTTCCGGCACCCCCAATTATATTGCACCAGAGATTCTCGCCATGAGTGATTTCGACCAGAGGTCGGATATCTACTCAATTGGCGTTATGATGTTCAACCTGCTGACAGGGCGACCCCTCCTCACCGGAGGCCCATACGAGGTAGTGTTGAAGGCGTTGAATTATGAGCCGGTAAAGCCAAGCATGCTCAAGGAGGGCATTTCACCGGAACTGGACAGGATAGTGCTGAAGGCGCTCTCCAAGAACCCTGATGAAAGATACCAGAGCATAGAGGAATTAGCGCATGAACTTGGGAATTGTGATAGCATTTCAGCAGCAAAATCATCGAAGGCTGATGACCCGACCGTCAGGATCTAGGGCTGAATCCATTCTATCTCGAAATACTCGTATTTGGAACCCGGAAGATCAATCTTTTTTATCAGATAGTTCGTGACACTGCTTTCCCGATCGCTTATTGCAACCATCATCTCAAGCCCGAAATGGGAGCATTCAGCCAATGCATTTGCAAGCTGCTCCCCTCCAAGATATTCGTCCTCTGTAAGGGAATACATCAGGTACTTGGGAGAATCAGTCTTGGGAGTCTCTATCCCCCCTTTCTTGCGGTGGTAGAGAAGGAAATCGAGCAGGGGCTTCTTCGGATTGAACTTGTATTCCGACTTTTTGCCCGGAATGGCGAGTATGAATGTCTTTTTCACGGAATGGGCCACCCTGATCGCCCTTGACCATTCGGATATCAGCTGCTTGTGCTTTCTTGGGAATACGTGGATGACGTGCTTGGAGTGCATCCACTTGTCGCTCTTTAGGGGAGATGCTCCTGGGAAATATATCCTGAAATGAGTCCCGAACTTGAAACCGGTCTTCACCACATAGCCTCTTTTCCTCCAGTCCTCGTATACGAGGTACATGTCAGAGAAGAACTTGATTCTCTTGTTTGCCAGTTTCTCCACTTGGGCAAGCTTTAGGTTGGTGAGCCTCATGTTGCTGTGTTTTAGAAGGTAGATGGTCTCGAAAATGTCGAGCTTCCCCAGTTTTCCCCTGTGAGATGCCTTGTATGTCCCGAACTGGCCTATCCAGTCCTTTTCATAAAGCTCTTTCGAGACTGTCTCATCGTCGACAAGCGTGATAAGATCGTCCGGGAAAAAGAGCGCCTGGAATGAAAATGAGTGGACCTTGAAATCCTTGGAATCATAATGAAGCAGCAGGGTCCTTCCGTAATTGCCATTTGCCTCGCTGACTGGCCGGAGCACCAGTCCCTTGTCCCTCCAGTCCTTGTATGTGAGATATCTTGCAAGCAGCTTCTTCTGCTTTGCAAAAAGGGCTGCCACTTCATTGAAAGTGTAGCTGTTTCCTGACTTGTCAAAACATTTGCCGTTCCTGATATCCATTATGTACATCGCTTCCTCAGGCTGGAGGCTGATTATACCCTTTTCCATTGTACCGTAAAAACCATTATGAAGGGAGGTAACGTCGGCAGGCTCTGTTACCTTTATGGTCTTTCGGTCTAGTTCAAGCTTGATCATTACTTCACCTAGATTTCCGAACGAAAGATAATTCCGGGAAAGGTTATTTATAGTAGATTGAAAATCCGCCTGTCAACGAAATCATGCGCTACCAGGTCGCAATCGGGCGCGGCGAGTGTCGGATGGGGCTGGAACCAGACGAGCTTCATCCCTGCTTTCCTTGCCGCCTCGCAGCCTGAATAGGAATCCTCTATCACAAGGCACTCGTGGGCTTCGACCTCAAGGTTCTGCGATGCATTGAGGAATACCCTCGGATCGGGCTTGCGGAATTCCGTATCGTCTGCTGTAACCACGTAGTCGAAGACAAACTGGTAGTGGTTCAATATCTTGTCAATATATCCCCTGTGGCCACCGGATGCGATTGCCGTCTTGACATGCCGTGATTCCAGATGATGGAGAAAGTCGAATAGGCCTGCAGTGAGAGGTACAGAGCCGTTGTCCACATACTCATTGAACATTGCCCTTCGCT
>JBNLBN010000015.1:0-33100 GCA_050303335.1 Candidatus Micrarchaeia archaeon | reverse complement strand
CATATAAATAGCTACTTCATAAAATAATTCCGAGGAGAGATTTATGGATACCAAACTAGTTGAAAATATAAGAAGAACCCATGGAGATGGAAAAGTAATTCTCTCACTCGAACAGAAAGGTTTCTGCGTTTCCCTCCACAAGAAGGGCGACACTATAGAAAAGGAAGCAAAGGACATGCAGGACTTCAAGGACCAGATCAAGTCATCATCAGTTTCATGGGTAGATTATATAGTCGAGGATCTCAAGAGGGATGCTCCGATAGTTTCACAATCACTTGGCTTCAGCGACCAGCTCGTATCCACGCTACTTACAAGGACTTCAGAGAGCGGATACGAGGATCTTGACGAAGAGATGGGCCTTCTTGTCCCGGTCATCTTCGCAAAGGGATTTGACGTGAAAATCGAGTATATGCTTCTTCTCATCCGGTCGAGCGTCGTCGTTACCATCCACACAACGCAGGCCACGAGATTCTTCAGGCTTCGGAGATACGGCAAGATATTCATGAAGAAGATCAAGCCCAAGCAGTCAAAGCAGGATCGTACAACCATGGTCCTCACCAGGATACTTGATGAAAACAACAGCCGTAATTTCGATGCGCTTCGTGGAATTGAAAAGGCAGCGGACCAGGTAAGCGAGATGCTTTCAAGAACCGACACCGACAGGGAGCTCCTCGGCCAGCAGATCCACACCATGAAGCATGCGCTCATGGTGTACATGAACGGACTGTGGGAAACTGTCGACGTTCTGAACACCCTACGTTACGGAGATCCGGAACTTCTTTCTGACAACAGGAGGCTCCTTGAAAGGATCGGTGCGCTAACAATAGAGACGAACTACCAGATAGAGCTTGCTGAACATATGAGCCAGGTCCTTGCATCAGGACTTGAAGTTATGCAGAGCATATACAACAACCAGCTCCAGATACTAAACAACAAGCTTGCACTGCTCGTTGCATACCTTACAGTCCTCGGAACCGCTGTCCTTGTTCCAAATACCATAGCGACGATTTTCGGTGTGCCGTTCTTTGATTTCGGACCCGAATTCCTTCCATGGTACGAAATGATAATCGTGGGGTCTACCTTCCTTTCCATACTTGTAGCATATGCATGGGTGAGGGTAAGCGGGCTCCTTCCAAAGTAGATATATTACTTTTCATCCAATCTTTTTTCATGCTCATCAAGAATGCAACAATCCTTTCAGATGAAATCATCCATGGTGACATACTGATCGAAGGCAATATTATCGCAGAGATCGGGCCTGACCTTGGCGACGGTGACATCGATGCATCCGGAAAAATTGCCATTCCCGGGCTGATCAATACCCACAACCATGTTGCAATGACTACCCTTCGCGGCCTCGGGGAGGACATGGAACTCCATTCCTGGCTGAGGGAAAAAATATGGCCCATGGAAGAAAAGCAGACTGCTGATGAAATAAAGGCAGCAGCAAAACTCGCATTTCTTGAAATGATCAAATCAGGAACCACGGCATTCTGCGAGATGTGCATCCATGATCCAAAGCCCATATTTGATGCTGCTGAAGAGATTGGAATCCGCGGCGTCGTTTCCAGGGGCGTACTCGATCTGAATGACCCGTCTGCACTGGATGACAGGATTGCGAAACTGAAGCCGGTGCTGTCCTATGGAAATGATCTTGTCAAGCCTTCAGTTTCAGTGCATGCCACTAACACCTGCTCGAAGGAGCTGATAACTGAAGCAAAAAAACTTGCAGGCTCCAGCCTGTTCCAGATACATGCTGCAGAAACCCGTGAAGAGGTCTTCCAGGTGAAGGAAAGGCACGGGAAATTCCCGATCGAGTTCCTTTCAGACTGCAATGTCCTTGACGGCAATTCACTCCTTGTCCACTGCGGATGGCTTACAAAGAGGGAGATATCACTCCTCAAGGAAGTCAACATATCAAGCTGCCCGGTTTCAAATCTCAAACTTGCAACCGGGGGGATTGCACAGCTAAAAGAGCTTGATGCTGCGGGTGCAAATGTCACCCTCGGGACCGATTCTGTTGCAAGCAACAACTCGCTGAACATGTTCGAGACGATGAAACTTGCATCACTTCTCCAGAAGCACCACTACTGGAAGGCAAACGCGATTGCAACCGGAAAAGTGTTCGATTTTGCTACCAGAAACGGTGCAAAGGCACTTAAAGTTAACAGCGGGCAGATCAGGAAAGGATTCCTTGCCGATATTGTCCTTCTCGAGCGCAAAGCGAACATGCATCCGGAGCATGATCTCATATCAAATCTTGTATATTCTGCCAACCCGTCCAATGTTTCAGACGTAATAATAGACGGGAAGATCATCATGGAAGAGAGGGCCGTTAAGGGAGAGCAGGAGATTATTTCCCGGATCAAGGAATTCTGATTTTTTCGTTGATTGACGAACTCTGACCGAAAAGTATTTAAAGGAGTATGTTCAAAGTTGTTCTACAAATTCTTAAAAACTTTACTATGAGGAGGGAGGAAATGTCAGAAAGTAGTTCGTCAACGAAGAAGTGTCCTGAATGCGGAAGCAAAAGGATCGTAAGGGATTATGAAAAAGGGGAATTGATCTGTTCAGCATGCGGTCTTATCATAGCCGAGAACATACACGATATGGGTCCGGAATGGCGTGCATTCGATGCAGAGCAGAAGGAAAAGAAGGCACGTGGTGGTGCGCCGATCAAGTTCATGAGGCCGAACAAGGGTCTTGTGACTGAAATCGACCAGTACAACAGGGACATCAGGGGAGGAAAGATTTCTCCGAAGAAACAGGCCCAGCTGTACCGTATGAGGAAATGGCACAAGCGTGTTTCCATCGCAACATCGATGGAGAGGAATCTTGTAATCGCTCTTGCAGAGCTTGACAGGGTTGCTTCCTCATTGGGTCTTCCGGAAAACATCAAGGAAAGCGCCGCGCTTCTTTACAGGAGAGCTGTGAAGGAAGAACTTATCAGAGGAAGATTGATCGAATCAGTGGTTGCTGCAGTAATATATGCAATCTGCAGGCTGCAGGGAATTCCAAGGACGCTTGATGAGATTTCACGCGCATCCGGAATCGAGAAGAAGGAGATCGGCCGTGCATACAGATTCTTGAAATCTGAATTGAAGGTCGACGTTCCATTGACCGATCCGGCTCAATATGTTCCGAAGTTCGCCACTGCGCTCAAACTTGGACCTGAAGTCCAGGAAGAGGCAGTGAAACTTATCAAGAAGGCTCTCAGGAAGGGGCTGATCTCAGGAAGGGGACCGACAGGTGTCGCGGCTGCTGCCTTATACATAGCATCCGCAATGCATGGCGAGAAGAAAACCCAGAAAGAGGTCGCTGATGTTGCCGGTGTCACTGAAGTTACAATCAGGAACAGGTACAGGGAGCTCAAGAAGGAACTAGGATTGAAAGTCAATCTTTGAAATTGACATTTCAATTTTCTAATTTTTTTCAGAATGTTTTTTTATCATCACAGGAAACTAGTGAACAAGTTCACTAGCTCTCAATTTCTTTCGAAATCAAGAACCTCAGTCTGTCGAACACTCATCATTCAACATGATTTAGTGAAATCAGATTATAAACGTGGCTTCACGAACTGCTCGATCATTCCATCCGCGATCTTGCTGTCTATACGGTAGAGCTCATCGATATTCCTCGACGTTTCGTGATTATCCTTCATAGCGATCGAATATGCGGTCATCAGCACTACGATCCTCGGGTCATTGCTCATCCTCCTTAGTTCCTTCAGTATATCGTAGCCGGTAAAATAGTCTTCCATGTTGAAATAGGCAGAGCATGCCAGAAGCCCGCATGTCACCATGTCCTTTCCGCTTGCGAGATTGAATGCACGCCTTGCCTGGTGCGAGGATTCCTTATACCTCTCAAGCGCGAATGATGATTTGGAAAGAAGGAAATGGGCCATCATGGAATCAGGATAAGCCATTGCGAAATCCTTTGCGAATCTGAAGGCCTCATCATTCTTTTTGGAGCGCAGGTAGAATATTATCTGCGATATATAGGCCTTCTCGCTCAAAATTATCATATATAAATACTAATAACAACATATAAAAAAGATTTCCATCAAAAGCTGTTTATGGCAAAAACCGGATCGGTTCAAAAACCGCTGGAAAACATGGTTCCTGTTCCAACATCCGAGTTCATCAAATACGCAGAAGACATCAAGATAACCCCCCGTTGGTTCAATAACGGCGAAGTTGCCATAATCGTGCGAAATTGTGCAAAGCATCCTCATCTGACCCATGATGTACGCCGCATACTCTTTTCGAAGATGATCGAGAAAAACCCCCGGAGGGCGGTTGCACTCGAGATAGAGCGCCATCTTGACAGTGGCAGATACATTCCTGAGAATGTCAGGGCCCGAGCATATGCTCTTGCCATGAACGGAAGCTTTGCCTCTGCAAGGGAATACATAGAGTCGAAGATCAGATCCGCTGTCGCAATAAAACCAAAGGCCTCAAGGATAGGAAAATTACAGCCGAAAAAACTCAAATGATGGCCTTTATTTATAATTGTTCGCTAATCATAATCATTTGTGATGAAAAGCAATACCTCTGAGAGGTCTACCTAAAACTATCTGACCAGCTAATGTTTCAGCAAATCTATTCGTCGGGGACTCTGGTGCTGAAATTGGTCAGATATTGGGGAAAAGATCTCCATGAAGATGATCTTGAGTTCTGAAAGAATTCGAGATACTTGGACTCCGTTCAAGACCATCTTGAGTTCTTGTATGGCATAATCCTGCCATAATGACTGGAAGCGCCGCTTGACACCGGATGGGGACTCACAGGTGCCAAACGACGCCCCAATCTAACGTCATTTTTTCTCCTTCTTAGGTTTCTTCTCCTTCTTAGGCTTGTCTTCCTTATCCGCTTTGCCCTGGTTTTCATCTACTGCATCCGGCAGATTCTGGGTATGTTCTATGGCAACCGGATTGGTTATCTCTTCTGCTGATGTATCAGACTCTGCCGGTGGATCAGGTGTATCCTGATCCGGATCGCTATCTGATTCGTCGCTCTCAGCTTCTTCCAAATCCTCTTCGTCGGACTCTATGTGCACATTAATTTCTCCTGCGTTGATAATGCCAACACCGCCTGTCTTTGCTCTTTTTGCTGCTTTCTTTTCCTCGTTCTTGACAGCGCCATCCAGAGCGTTCAAAACGCCCTTCTTTCCGGATTCAGGGATTCTTACATAGACATTCTGGAGAATCAGGATATTGTTCCTCAGCTCGCCCTCGAGCTCCCCCTTCTCCTCCATTGGAATATCCGCCTTTTCAAGCTTCTCCTCTGCCATCTTCTGGTGCTTCTCATATTCAAGCAGGAGCTGGTCAATGATATCGAGCGCTTCACCGGTATCCAGCCCGTAACTTTCGAGCTGATTCGCCTTTTCGGACATGGCCTGGGCCTCAAGTGCCCTAAGCTGCCCGTACCGGATGTGTTTTTTGGCAAGTTCATAGTTGTCAAATGTAAAGAAAAGGTCAATATTCTCGACAAATACCTTTATTCCGTACGTGGCTTCATCTGGAAGTGGACCTGTAGCAAAGGAAACGGATGCTAACAGAAATATCATCCAGATTGGCTTCATCGGACTTACAGAAACATGAACTCCTTTTAAATACTTCCATGAATTGATAGGTAAAAGCGTGAACAAACATGAACAGGTGGGTTTTGCTAGCGTTTCTGATCAACGTTTCCTTTGCCTCAGTCTATAATGTGGACATAGACCGTTCCGGAATCGCGAACATAATCCTGAACCTTGACGACGATGAAACTTCTGTTCCTCTTCCTGCCGATGCATATGATTTTGTAATTGTCGGAGGATCATATGGTATCGAAGGCAATACCGCACTGATAACATCTGGCAGTTCGGGCATCACGACATTCTCGTTCAAGACACGGTCGTTCACATCCAAAAACGATGTAGGCTGGATTGCTTCGTTCGACGGCCCTGGAAACGTCCCGATACAGCTTACCATGCCTGCTTTCTCGATCCTGAACGACTATTCTCCCAAACCGACGAAAGTATCATCGGCCGGTTCCCGGATGGCTATTGATTTCAGTCCCGGACCGGTCTCAGTCTACTATTCTCTTTCGGAAGTGCCAGAATACGAGGAATCAGTAGATCCGCTGATAATATTCTCCGGGGCACTGATAATTGCAGTTCTCCTCCTGAAGGTAAAACTGCCTGCAAAGAAAAAGTCCGGCAGGAAAGAGATGCTTGAGACCCTGAATTCCAATGACCTCGATATCGTAAACTATCTGATTTCGAACAATTTCAAGGCAAGGAGGAATGATCTCGAGAGGAAAACAGGAATCAGCAAGTCCTCGCTTGCACTGGCCCTTAACCGGCTTGAAAAAAGGAAGATAATAGAGATGGACCGCACCTCCACAACGCATTTTATAAAATTAGTCGAGCAATACAGGTCATGAAATACCTTTTGCTTATAGGGCTACTTCTTTTAGCAGGTTGCACGGCCCAGGAAACTGCATCGGACAATTCCGGTTCAAGTACGGATAAGGCCACAGGGGATTCTCCTGTCGATAAGAGCGGGACGATCACTACTACCGGATATTCGGAATGCATGGACCTGTGCAAGTCAGGCGGTCCAGGGACAGGCGAATACTGTCAGGACGGCTGCAGGTTCGAGCAGGCTGAAAACACCAAGGATCTTGCCTACTGTGACCAGATGGATCAGTTGGATAGCATCCCGGAATGCTACGGAATCGTAGCAATAGCCGTCGGAGACATCAGGATCTGCGACAAGCTATCTGACCAGGAAGACAGGAACCACTGCGTAGGAGCATTCAGTCCGAGATAATTATATTTTTTTAGGGTCTTATCCCTTCATGAGGGGGATGAATGCAGCTCTGGGTTTAATTTTTGGATTACTGATTTACCATTTTTTTCTTGTTCCGTCGATAGTTCCTGTTTTTTCGCCGGAGGGTGCCGTGCAGATAATAAATTCCATTGACAGTGCAACGGATACGATAGATCTAGAGATGTACGTTTTCACCTCAAGGGAGGTTGTCGAGGCGCTTGAACGTGCCAAATACCGTGGCGTTAGGATCAGGATAATACTAGAGCGCTCGACTATAAGCGGATCGAACAGCGAAATCTTCAACGAGCTTGCATCAAAAGGGATAAACGTGCGCTATGCGACTGAAGATTACCAGCTCACCCATTCGAAATTCATGGTAATAGATTCCAGGCTTGTTTTTGTCGGCTCTCACAATTTCAGCAATTCAGCCCTTCACAGGAACCGTGAGGCCTCGGTAATAATAGAAGACTACTTCACCGTGATTGAATTCAGCGAGGCATTCGAGCGGGACTGGGCCCTAGCTTCTTGAGATGACATACTTGCCGTAAAGCTTTGCAAAAATCCTGTACCTTCCCCTATCCACCTTCACTATCTGGCCCCTCTCAAGCAGCCTCTTTACCAATGCAGTGACAGGCCCCATGCTTTTCGAGAGTTCCCTTGCTATCTCGGATACATGCATCTCATCGTTCTTCGCGATCACTTCGAGGATCTCCTTTTCGGATTTCGGGGTGTTCTGATACATCCAGCCGAACCATTCTCTCCCAAGCATGTTCATGATGTGAGGAAGATATGCCAAGTAGTGGCCCTTTGATATTATCTTTTCGTTGTCTCTCAGCCTGTCATATATGTGGTGGCAGACTGTCTTGAATATCCTCGGGTTCCCGTCGCTGTCGTTCATTATGCTGTTGAAGCATTCTTCACCCATCCTGGGGCTTTTCCCGAGGGCCTTCTCGACAAGCTCCCTTGCCTCATGCTCCTCGAAAGGCATAAGGACCATTTTCCTGTCAATTTTTACGTCCCTCGTGCTGCTCAGGACAAACGATACCACTCCTGCATTCTTTATCTCCTCTATCGCCTCGCTTGATTTCTTCATCCTATCTATGTCGTCGATGAACAGGATCGATCCGAAGTATTTCTCGTTGTTGAGCATCGAGAGCAGTTCGGGGAGGGTCCTGGGCGCAGATCCCAGCTCGAGTTTGGGAATCGCCCTTGTTTCCTGGAAAAGCTTGTCAACAAGCGCCTCCATGGTCTCCCCCTTCTCTATCTTAATATAAGGGGCGACCAGGCCTTCCTTCCTGGCAAGGTGGCTGAAATACCTTAGCATGGTGCTCTTTCCTATCCCCGGAACCCCCCTGACGAGAAGCATCCCGGGCTGGTTGCCTGCAGCTGCCTTGATAAAGGAGTTGAATACCCTTATCTCCTCTTTTCTTCCGACGATGTTGTCGGGGTCTATTTCATATATGTTGAACGGGTTCGGTCCCTTCATGTCAAAAACCTGCTTATGCTTCTCCCCGGTGGTTTTTGGAATCCACCTGAGTCAAAACCTGCTTATGCTTCTCCCCGGTGGTTTTTGGAATCCACCTGAGTCAAAACCTACTTCTGGCTTTCCCCAGTCGGTTTTGGATCCAACCTGAGGCTCTCTCGATGGTTCGAGAGGGAAAACAAACACTTTACAAAGGCTTTGTACCATATATTTTTCAGGAATCTGCCAAAACAGGCAGGTCCGCCGAAATGGCCTGATTTTTGGGCCTTTTTAAATGTTTGGGTCGGCTTATGGAAGAATTCTTCCATAATAGAACACAAATGTGTTCATTCTATAACAAAAAACTACAAGCATTGTATTTTTTGTAGTTTTCATGAATACTATAAACCTAAACATTTATAAAGCGCCAGACACCCGAACTTATCATGACAGCCATTAGAAGTATTTTGGGATTGTTCGTATTCGTCATGCTCGTGGGCAGCGCAGTCGCTGCTCCATTGTTTGGCGGACTCGCACACGACAGGGAAAGTCAGGTATTCATTGAACCTGACGATTCGGGCAGGGTGCTTACCATAAGCGTACTGGCATTCAACCCGGCAGAAGACACCAACACCGGTGAAAGCGTTCGTGATGTGATGAATGCTATCATATCAGAATGTAAGTCAGAAGGTGCAGAGGATCTTCAGTCTTGTATTAACAGGAAGGCCATTGAAAGGACCTCCGGAACTACCGATTACCAGGTACAACTGGAATCAGTCGAAGGGGCAAAAATCAATGTTCTCAAGTTTAATCCTATCACGCAGGCATACACTCCTGTTTCAAGCTGTACAGGCCTTATAGCAAATGAGGTCAGGACCGCTTATGACATACAGGGAAATGCTGTAGATAACTATTATACTACATGTGATATCAGCAATGAAGTCGAAGGAGCAGCGACAACCACCTTCATGGTCGAATACGTAAACGACGCTGAAGGCCAGGAGGACATCGCTCCAAGCTCTTCAAGCTACCAGTACTCAAACGTTGAAGTAACAACGGACGAGGCATTCACAACACAGGTAGGAAACTTCATATCAGGAATGTCACAGGGAGGAACAGGCAATGTACCGGCACTACCGTGCGTGGGTATATTCCTTATACTTGGTCTGCTGCTGTCATCATTGTACTTCGCAGGCAAGTCTCCGGTATCATTACTTGACATAACCACTCCAAGGCTTCCGGCACCAAAGGGTGTTACGGCAGGCGGACAGATGCTCATGCCTTTCGGTTATACTGAAATGAAGAGGGCATCAAAGGCAAAGATGGCAGCAGGTGCAGCAGCACTTGGCGCAACATCAAAGGCACTCGCATCAAGAAGCTCAGGAGATTCCGAAAGAAGGGCACTCCATGATGCAATCGATGCATTCAAGCCGAGCGCAGCACATGTAAATGCAGGAGATGCATCACAGCAGAAGGCAGTAATGAAATCCATAATTGACGGCGGAAGGGAAGTCGGCATGTCAAAGGCAGAACTTAAGGGCCTTACGGCAAAGCTTCTCTACGACTACGGGGATTCAGAGCACAGAACTGTTGCAAGCATAATCGAGAAGCTCAATGCAAAAGGCGGAAAGCACTCGCTCATGGCGCAGACCATCCAGGACTACATTATCGGCCAGAGGCAGTTCAAGAACCTCGAGACAATGACGGGCCACAACGAAGGAAGGAGTGCACTCCACGGAAAGCTCTCAGGCACCGTGAACAAGGCATTCGGCGTAAACAGATATTCAATAATAGGTGGTTTCTTCCCGGGTATGCTCGATTCTAAGGTCAGGGTCGGCGGTGTAATGAAGAGGATGGTTAAATCTTCTGTCAAGAACGCACCTGAACTTGCAGCATCAACAGCAAGATCCACGATGCAGCTTGTAGGCGGAAAGAGGGCAATAGAAGAGCTCGAGCACCAGGCAAAGGACTCCAGGGTCGCAGCATGGGTTGCAGGCTCCAAGGGAAAGAACCCGGCCTCAGTAGTAATAGGGCAGGCATTCCCGGCTTCAGACAAGGCAGGCTACTTCTACAAGCAGCTCAGGGACGAATCACACAAGGATTCAATGCGCTATGTAATGAAGCAGCTCTACAAGAAGATGGGCGTGAACTTCAACGTATCAGAGGCTGAACTTGCACAGATGGGCCATGTGGACATGGACATCCTCAAGAAGGCAGGATACAAGCCGACAAGGGAAATGCTTGCAATGGAGGCTGAACTCAGGACCATCCTTTCAAACCACGGAATGGATCCTCTTGCAAAGCTCAATGCATTGACCGCTCTTGCAGAGAAGCACGGCGCTCACATTGACCACAACATGGCAGCATTCACAGCAAGGGTTGAAGCAATCCATGCTTCAGACAACCCTGACCACGTGAAGATGATCCTTATGCAGGAAGAGCTTGAGAGGCAGAACAGGATAAGGTCTGCACCTCACTCAGATGATGCATTCGTGACGCATGTTGGAGGAGACACACTTACGGGCCCGGCAATCTGGGAAACAACTGTACTTCGTACAATGATCTACGATGCAGAGCATGGCCACCTTGAAGGAGGCATCAAAGAAGAGCTTCTTTCAGCAAGGCTTAATGTCGTAAACAGGCTCACATCACTTGATCCAACGCACGGAATGGAGCAGCTTCCTGAACACATGAGGAACCCTGCACAGCTTGCAGCAGTTGCTGAGAGGAACAAGGGAGACCTTATCCAGCTCTTCAGCGAGGAGGGTAAGCAGGCATTCCAGGCAACAAACAACAAGAGCATCAGCAATGCTTCAATATCCGAGATAGTTTCCTTCATGTATTATGGAGGGAACAAGGACAAGAGCACAGGTCATGTTGATCCGAAGACCGGAAGGATGCTCTGGTGGGGTGCTGATGAAGAGCACCACATGCCGCAGAGCTACAGCCTTGTTGATCTCAAGAGGCACTGGGTAACAGGCCTGAACGTACAGGAGAACTATGCAATCGGCCAGTGGGTCGAGTCAAGGTTCACCAAGAGCTATGTTCCGGCAGCACGTGCATCCATTGAGGCAGAGCTTGACAGAATGCCCGGATCAGCCAGCTGGACAGTCGAAGAGCGTGCAAAGAACGCCAAGAAACTGTGGGTAGCAGACGAGCTCCGAAAGGACATGGAGCAGAGGTTCAACTCACACTTCGGCAACAACACCTACGGCGGTGCGACAAGGGAAACGGCAAGGTTCTATGCAGGAGTGATGGCAGGATTCCTTGAGAAGGGCCTTGAAGAGAAGGGCCTTCCGAACAACCATCCGGACCTGAAATTCCTGAACCAGATGGACCACTCAAACCCACAGCACCTTTCACAGTTTGCAGAGATGCTCAAGACACACAATGACTCATACCAGAGGGTTGCCACAAGGGACGTCACATACGACGACGTTGCAAAGACCGACAGGGCAATGGTAATGCTTCATGAAGGTGGTTTTGCATACTACAACAAGAACATGATGCTCTCTGATACCGACCGTCTGATGGGCGGGCAGACTGCACTCCGTGACGACAAGGGCCAGCTAAGGGCATTCATACCTGATGACGTAATGGTCAAGTTCGATGGAAGGGACGACCTTATGGCCAAGTTCGCAAAGGCAAGGAACTCCACTGACCCGAACGAGTGGCACGGAGCAATCAGTGCAATAACCCACTGGGCAAAGGAAGGTGGATACAGCTATGAGAGGGAGAAAGTCCTCGGAGCAGTACTATGGCAGTACGGCAGCCAGACCCACGATTATGAGAGGTTCTGGAAGAACAGTGCTGTTACAGTAGAAGCAAAGAGGTCAGTCGCTCCGGTTGCACCTTCAGCGCTCAGGTTCTTCGGTGTCGAGGGACACAAGCTTGACACTGTAGTCAAGCCGGCCCAGGATATCGGCCTCCACGCAGGAGACTATATATCAAAGGTCGCACTGGAAGCAGGAGGATCACTGCACACAGCATCATACGAGATCACTCCGACTTCAGAGTACTACAGGCAGCACTCCTGGAAGCTTTCCGAGAACATAATGTCCGGAAAGGGACAGGAGGGAATGACCGATGCAGAGAAGGTCGCATACAGGAACGTTGCCATGCAGCATGGTGCATACCACCAGGTCTGGGATTATGCAATAGACAGAAACCCCTGGAGGACATCAACTGCTTACGGAGCAACACAGTCCTGGGCATCATTCTTCCACTTCGGTCCGGCATCCAACTTCAAGGTGAGGGACAACCTCAGGGCATACATGGGCCAGAACGAATACGCAGGCTTCATGGCAGTCCACGGTTTCGCACTGGACCTTGCAGGAAAGATGATGCAGCCGTACGTTGGAGCAATCAGGGGTATGCAGATGTCAATGCAGGGATACGCATCCAAGTGGGACCAGAGGGACGATGCGCTCAGACAGTGGAACCACACGCAGCCAAGGCTTCGTGAGGCAATGCAGTCAATGAACCCGTTCTCATACAGATGGTTCCCGGGCAAGGCAAGCGAGCAGGTCGCGAAGCTTAATGTCTACGGCGGATCACTCGAGCAGCACCAGCTTGCAGGTCCTGAATATATGGCAGGCCTCAGGCAGGCACCTCAGGACATATTCCTCCAGAGGAAGGGTGTTTATGCATCTGCAAGAACTGGTGAAGCAAACCCGGCAGCATCATACTACAACTACAGGCACGAACTGAAGTACGATGCCCCGATGGCAGAGTACCTGGTCAGGCAGAAGGGCGCAGAGTTCATGTACGACAAGAAAGTGCAGGAAGCTGCGATGTCCAACACACAGAGAAGGACTGTTTCTGCCGAGGCGCTTGCAATCAACAGGGAGCAGCAGCTTCGTGGCTTCGGTGTGATGCAGAACCCGCTTTACGGTTGGGCAAACCCGCTTGCATTCGTCTGGCATGCACCAATACCTCTGATGCCAAGTTCAGCAACTCCTAAGGATATAGTTGCTAACATGATGAGGAAGCACAAGACAGGCCACGGCGAAAGCTGGGGAGACACCATGAGGAGCGTCGGCGAAAGCGTCAAGAAGGGCGCAAAGGACTTCGTCTCACCGGGAATGCTCCACAGGGTCGTTTACTGCCCGAAGTGCAGCAGGTCAGGCTACCGCGGATCAAGATGTTCATGCGGCCAGTCACTCTACTGATCTTTTAATTTTTTCTTTCCTAATTTTATTCCATGAGATTTCTCTTATTGCTAGCAGGCATCATACTATTATCCGGCTGTCTCCAGACTGTCGGCGGCGATGAATATTCCCAGCAGTATGCACAGGGAATAGAGGAAAGGATCGCCATTTCAGACCCATCAGAGCTCGAGCAGTGCGAAATAGGAAACTGCTACTGCATGGTATGCAAGAACGGGTCCACGCTCTGGGGAACATCCTTCAACAACCTCATCGGCGGAAACTGCTATCTCGAGACAGACTGCAACAGCGACACGGTAAATGAAATAAGGAACAAGACCGCAACACCTGATCTTGCAATAAGGGAATTCATGCTTGGCCAGGGCCCGACAATCTCTGATTTTGCCAATGCCAACAAGTACTGCTCGTTCAAGCTGAAAATGGCCGTGGAATGGCTTGTCGGCAATGCCGATGAACCCTACCGCATGCCTGATGCAGGGCGTGCATTCTGCCTCCTCTCAAGAGAAGTGATGCCTGTCTACGTGCTTTACAGCAATGGAGAGAACATCGATTCAACCAGGGCAAGGGATATCGGCGATTACCTTGCAACAGAGGGGGCCAATGTCTGGGAAGGAAGATGGTCGGACGGTCCGGTCGGTCCGAACATAGTTATTGCAGAAATCGATTTCAATGCAAGCGATGCCGATGCTGTTGCGCAGGAAATAATCGCCTTAAACCAGGGCTGCAGGAACGACCGCAGCGAAGGCGGGATGCTCAACTGCTGGGTTGCCGTCGCCCCGAAAATAGGGGATGCAGACGCCCTGGACGCAGTGATGGCACAAGTCGGAGACCAGGTGGATGTTATTGCATTCGGAGTAAACGGACAGTATGTAGATTCCTGCGTGAACGGAAGGGTTTCCCCTGTCAAGATGATGAACCAGGTAGCCAATTTCAGCGAATACGCTCTTTATGTCTACGGGAAGCCGTCTCTGATCCCGTATATTCTTTTTGACCCAGGTTCACATGACAAAAACGGGTGCGAATGGAGATCAGGCGACATTGCACAGGCATACGCACAGTTCCTTCCCAAGGGCATCTACAGGCTCAGGGAAAAGGGCGTAATCGGAATGGCGCCTTATTCATTCAATGCATCCAGTTTCGGTTCAGTTGCAAATCCCCTAAAATGCGTTGACTGCGCGGTTGCAAGCAACGAGCAGTGGATGCGTGCATATTATGGGGGTTGCCAGGCATACACGAACATCTCTTCTAACCAGGGCAATTACGGTTCGTTCGGAAACGAGATCCTGTTTCCAAATGCATCAGGCACATCATGCGATTTCGGAGGAAACCTTGATTCCCTCTTCAGACAGACGACCTTCCGGGACGTCGGAGGAAACAGGGACTACCTCAATCCGAGGGCACCGAATCTCAATCCGGTTTCGGACACCAACCTCTTTGCATGCAGCTCCTGTCTCATGTCGAATTTCACTCCTACCACTCATTATTCATTCGGAGGTGCAAGCATCGGATCAGTTGATCCCAACAGCGAGCATTTCTGCCTTGCCTACCAGGACGAGATAGAGGCCTGGGCAAATGCAAGGAATCTTGATCCCATGCTTGTCCGGGCATTCGCATTGATAGAATCGAACCTGACAGCAGATGCTGCTGCAAGGGTATGCAATGCTGGCGTCAGCGCTTCTGGTACAGATGGGAGGGGCTGCTTCGAGCCGGGAGGCGGAAAGGACGAATGTTATGATTCTGCATACCGAGTGATGTACAACCCTTCACAGTTCCCTGATCCAAGGGACAGATACGGGGGCGAATTCGACAATGCACCTGAGGCTGAAAATCTTGATACTGATCCCGACTGGAAATGGTGCGGTCTTGGATTCATGCAGTCGCTCGAGCCGCCATACACATTCTGGCCGGCATCTGTCAGTCCTGACGGGGAAGACGGCCCCTATTCATGGGCATGCGATGATGCAGACATTTGCGATGAGGACCTCCTTGAAATAGCAAGAGGCTGCGCAGCAGAATCCGGAGGCCAGTTCAACCCGTTCAATGTATCCCACTCATTATGCATGGGTACCTACAAGATGGCCCAGGGCCTTGAAATGGCACGCGGAATAGTGAGGCAGAACGAAGAACTGCTAGGCGTAACTGGAAGCAACGAGAAAGCTGAGCTGATGGCAGCATACATAATGGCCCAGATGTACGGAGGTTCCTGGGGCTTCAACTCGAACAGGATGCAGACCTACAATGGCCTTGTCCCGCCATGCGCAAGCAATACCCAGGCAGGAAACTGCTTCATCGACCGTTTCAGGGCGGATTCCCAGATAGACGAGGAATACTGCGAGCAGGATCCACTTCCGTTCGAATGCGAGGATCATGGAGAGCCTAGATGGGATCCTTCAGAAGGTTTCTGCTATGGGGAAAAAGATCCGACAGTATACTGGGACGCATGCATCCAGCCCTATCTTACTACGCCCAACAACCACGGAGATGCCAAGATGAAGCAATACCTTGCTCTGCAATCATGCAGCACGAACCCGTGCCCTGACGGAAAGACGCAGCTGGAACTTATCTGTGCTGATGACGGAACCGGCAGGGTGGACGAATCGCTCTGCGACGGAATAGGCCAGCCAAAGGTACCTGAATCAGGAACATATTATGCAACAGGCGATTAGTTCAGCCATTCTTTTCCTTCTATTTTTTGGTTTATGTATTCCCCGACGAATGTGAGCCTTTGCCCCTGCAATGCATCCTGCTCTATCTTTTTCTTGGTTTTAAGAACGAGCTTCAGCTCATTCACCCAGTCCTTTGAGCGGTTGATCCATGGATAACCGAGCATCTCTTCTGCCCTCTTGATGTCAACGTCCTTTGCCTTGATGGTAAGCTTTTCCAGGAAGCTGAATTCCTTGATGTCGCTCATTGTCACGCCGATGAATTTCGATTCAGGGACTGCAAAGTCACGGCCAAGGTATGCAAGGTTCATTGATCCTGTCTTTATTGTCCAGTAGATGTACCATCCCCAGGCATCGCAGTCCATCAAACAGTAAACAGGCAGTTTCCTGTCTGCCAGTTTCCGGAGCAACCTTCTTGTACCTCTTGTCGACTGCCCTTTGGGGGTGACAAGCAGGCAGTTCTCCTTTTTCCAGAACTTGTCCTCATTCAGCCTCTGCCAGAGGGCGTCCTTTTCCACAACGAGCACATATTCTGCTTCCAGCGATTCGATGTCCATGCCATTGTCCACATCAGACGGAATCGACCAGCCTGACCTTCCCTGCTTGGCAAGGTCTATTGTCGTCTCTTCTCCTCCGAACTTGTCGCGGATCTTCATGTTGCCTGCAACAAATCCCTTCCTGTCTGTGGTGAGGTTCAGATCCTCCCGTTTGAGTTTCAATGCAACCTCAAGGTCCTCGATCAATGAGTTCGATTCGCTCTGCTCGGTGAATAGGTCTTCATCCATGTTTTCCCCAAGCGAAAATTTCAGCTGGTAAAAAAGACCCCTGATCGAAGTATGGAGGTCCTGTTCAAGAAATGTCCTGGTTTTTGCTGCAATCGCTACTGTCTGCATGAATGTCCTTGCCTGTGCAACAGAGAGGTATTTCCTCACTTCCTTCTTGTCGCCTGTTCTCAGGCATCCGTATCCCTCATCGTAAATGGTATTGCTCTTCGTCCTTAATGTGGTCTCGAAAGTGGGCCCTTCACCCTTGTGTATCTGCCTGACCATTTCCTTTCCAAGATTTTCCAGTTTTTCAGTCGCCTTCATCAACATCACCCTTCCTGATTACGTACTTATCCTCGACAATATCTGCCAATTCCTTTGCAAGCTTCTTGTAGTCTTCTCCGGATAGCGATGCAAGATCATTGGAAAGCTGTTCAATATATCTTGATACCACCTTCTTCTTTGTCGCTATCTCGTTTGCCTTCTTCTTTCCTGATATGAATTTCTGCACTCCTCGTGCAGCTTCCATCAGTGCGAACTTTATCTCGTTCGAGAGGTCCTCCTCGTTCGATATCGCCTGCTTTCCTGCACTGGTATAAGGCACGTGGACGGAAACCACATTGACAAGCACAGCCACAGGCTCCTCGTCGAAGTTCCTGATATTGTAGCGTTTCCAGTCCATGCTCTTTACTGTCTCTGTAATCGCGCATCCTCCGGAATCGAACAGCAGAGGCACCTTGTTTGCAAACCTCATCACTTCTCCCCGCTTGTTCGCATCCCTGACCCCGCCGCCATATGCTATTGCAGCCTCGATCACGAACGGGATTCCTCCCCTGTATACCTTGGGGCTCCGTTCAGTAACTACGAGCACTTCCGGATTGAATATGTTCCTGAATGAAAGCTCCACCTGCTCCCCTCCTATGGGAACAAGCGAATCGGTTGCGGGTGCGATCCATTTCACTTTCGAGAATGCCTCGACAAGCTTTTCCGCATCGTCCCATGAGAGGTTCTTCGGGTTCTGCTTGAAATCGACATCCGGTGCAAGGTCGCGGAGTTCGGATATCTTTCCTGCACTCACCCTGGAAAATGAATTCTGAAGGAACTGCGAGAGTCTGTTGTCCTGCGAATGCTTTGCGAATTCGAGAAGATCATGGGTACTGATGCCAAGCGGATGCGGTTTTATCTCAAAAGGCCTCTTCGGATTCTCCTCGACAGACCTAGGAAATAGCGTCTTCTCGCTGTTTGGTTCCACCAATGATATCGTCGCATTCGGATTTGCAAGCGCAGTCCTTCTCAGGTATTCGAATACCCCGTAATTGCTCCTTTCATAGCGAACGTCCTTGTATTCGGAAGTCACTTCGAGGCCGGTTTCAGGGCTATCCTCTTCTGCAAGGATCTCTATTATCGGCTTGTTCTTCTTGAAATCCATAGAAATTTTCGCAGTAAGCCTCTTTCCATCATGTGATGTCACGGCCTTTGTCGGCTGGCCTGTCGTGATGTATGAAAACATCGTACAGGCTGCTGCGCCGATTCCCTGCTGCCCCCTCTGCTGGATGTACCTGTGGAATTTTGTTCCTGCAAGCATCTGTCCCAAAGCCTTTCCTATGTGGGTTTTGGGGATTCCGGGCCCATTGTCCTTCACAGACACCTGGTAATGGTCCTTTCCAAGTTCAAATATTTCCACTGCAATTTCAGGCAGTATCCCTGCCTCTTCGCATGCGTCAAGGCTGTTTGTGACGAATTCATGGACGATCATCGTTAGCGACCGCACTTTCCCTGAAAATCCAAGCATCTGCCGGTTCTTTTTGAAAAATTCTGCTACTGAGTGCTCCTTAAAGTTCTCCATTCTATTACCTCAACTGGTTCAGGAGGAAATCCCAGTGTGGCTTTTTATTTCTATTTCGAATTTTAGTCACTTACCACCACATTTAAATATGTGCACTTCGTAATATATCCATGCATCGGTTATCTACGTTAGTACACCAACCACCACAGCAAAGAAGGGACTCCGTCAGGAAAACCTTCATTCGCAGGCGTGTACAGCAAGAGAAAAAGGTACTGATAATAGAAGATTGTGATCTTGTCCTTGATGCATATAAAAAGCATATAGACCCCCATGGTGCCAGGATGCACGCCCCCAAGGCTGTATCTACCATAATGGAGGCGATGAACCTATTCAGGGTTGTGAAGCCTGATATAGTTGTATGCGACCTTAGCCTCCATCCTGGCGGTGCCGGAATGGAGGGCATAGCGATACTAAAGCTCATTAAAAAGGTTAATCCAGCAGTTACTGTGGCCCTTTCAACCAGCCGCTACAACCGGGATGAATCCAAGATGGATGCTGATTTCTTGAAGCAAATAAAATCAGCAGGATTTGATGCTATTTTTGAAAAAATGGATGTGGAAGGAATAGGACGGTTCATATCCTCTCATATTTGAACTTCTCTTCGTAAATCTGCCTTTTTGCCTTCTTAAGATAATTAAGTACGGTAGAATGGGGTGCACCGTCTATAATTTTACTAATCGCCTCTTTCGCATATTCCATGGTATCGACGCGCGCTATAATTGAAACGGTATGCCCGTAGACGCTGATGAAGCATTCTGCTGAATCCTCTATTGCAAGCTTTATCTTGCCATTTTCCCCGATTATCCTCGCCTTGATCCTCGTTATCGCCTTTTCCGTCGGAAGAAGCTCCCGCAGGGAAATAATGTACAATGCATGGTCCTTGAGGAGCTTTAATGCCTTTCTCGGTTCAAAGCCCCTGCCGATCGCCTTTACAACATCCGTTGCAAAAAAAGCATCCTGGGGTTCCCCTATTATATCTATCCCCTCAGGGCTGATTTCCAGCCTGACCTTGCATTTTTTTTCGATCCTCTCCTTGGTTGCTCCGTCCTTTCCGATAAGGACGCTCAGCCTTTCCTCCGGAATCCTGATCACTTCATTCATCGAGTATCTCCTCCAGGACTACCTTCACATCAGGATCGCTCTCATCCGCAAGTTTCTTCTTTATCTCATCCTTGAGCTTGGGATCATTCATGGTCCGCAGGGCCTTGGCTGCTTCCAGCCGTGCCTCGCTATCCCAGTGCGAGAGAAGGATGAGGAACGACTTCTTCACCTCTTCATCATCGAGTTTCGAGATTGCCTTTATCGCATTCTTCTGGTTCGCGCCGATATCGCCCCGGGCGAATATGATCAGCTCCTTCTTAAGTTCCCTGTTGATCTCCTCGTTGTCGAGTTCGGCAAGCAGTTCAAGAGCAATAGATGCGTTGTCCCCGTTCCGGAGCATCCCGGCGAATATCTCTGTGATGTCCTTCCCGCTGATCTTCCGGAGCACTGCAAGCACATATCCCTTGATATTGTGCTTTTTCTCCATTGCAAGCTCCAGGAATTCCCCGAATGCATCAAACCATTTCCCCTCAAGCATCATCTGTATCGTGTATGCCGTGATGAATTTCGGCGAGAGGCCGTACTGCTCGCTCTGGTTCTGGGAAAGTATGGATACTGCTACCCTCATCAATGCAAACCTGTCCTCTTCAAGTGTCGTCAGTTCGACTCCGGGCTTCTTGGTTGCGGCATAGGACGCCATTATCTTCCAGAAAAGGTCCCTGATGTTCGAATCAGGATCAAGGCCATATTTGTCAAGAGACGGAGGCTTGTCTTCTTCAACCTCCTCGACATCGTCGTCTCCACCAAAACTCTGTTTGGGCTTAGGCATATACTAGATTATCCCTGTCCCCATTTTAAAATTACTTCCATTTGATGTTGCAGCCGCACGAGGGGAGTGTCTCGACCGTGATATCATCTGCTTTAAGCATCTGCTGGATGGCATCTTCCATTTCGGAAGTATTTCCTTCGTAGTGGCCCTTGCCGTGGGCATCATCGAATCTTCCGTGGTATACCAGCTTGTGCTCCTTGTCGAAAAGGAACGGATCAGGCGTACATTCTGCCCCATAAGCCTTTGCGACCTCCTGGCTCTCGTCAAACAGATATGTGAATTTGAAATTATGCTTATCTGCATACTCGCGCATCTTCTCGAAGGAATCCTCCGGATAGTTCTTTGCGTCATTGGAATTTATGCCAATAACCGCTATTTCCGGATATTTATCTGCCAATTCGCTGAAATAGTCGAACTTTGGAACCACATAAGGGCAGTGGTTGCACATGAATATGATAAGGACAGGTTTTTCAAAATCCGTCAACTTGTGCTTCTTTCCGTCCACTCCGGGCAGAATGAATTGCGGCGCATCCGCCCCCCTGCCCAGTTTCCTGTAGCTTGAATAAGTCAATGTCATGCAAGCATTACATTCTAAACATTATTATTGATTATCCCGGAAAGCCTGCCGTTTCGGTGCTCGATCTTTATGCATTTGTCCATCACTGCAATGATTCCTGCATCCCTCGCCTTCTTGGCAGCTTCATCATTCCTGATCCCAAGCTGCATCCATACGACCTTTGCCCCGATTCTTATAGCTTCATCTACGATCTCAGGCACGAATTCGCTCCTCCTGAATATGTCCACTATATCGACCTTTCCCTCAACTTCAAGGAGCGAACTGAAGGATTTTCTCCCGTTCCATTCATCAATCGCTGGATTTACTGGTATTATGTCGAATCCCTGCTCAACCAGGTACTGCGCCACCTTGTAGCTCTCGCGCTCCGGCTTGTCCGAAAGGCCAACTACTGCAATTCTCATGCAAGGAAATAGGAGATTAGTTTAAAAAGTTCTTTTCCAATTTACTTCCATGGCGAAAGTTGTAAAGCGAAGAGGAAAGGACGAGCCATTCGACGAATCGAAAGTCTATAATTCCGTCTACCAGGCATGCAGGGAATGCGACCTTACGGAGTCAGAATCCGAGACGATTGCTAACGACATCACTGATGAAGTTAAGGAGTTCGTCGAGCAGAAGCAGAGCGTGAACACATCGGAGATATTCGGCTTCGTCCTCCAAAGGCTTGCAAAAGAGCATGAGGCAGTGGCATTCATGTTCCAGACCCACAGGGAGACACAGGTGTAATCATGTCAGAAGTAATACCAGTAAAAAAATTGGAAAAAATGCTGAAGGCAGCAGAAGCTGCGTTCAAGGAAAAAGGCGGCCATGGTGAATGGGCTCCGTTCTACGCGGAATTCATTCACAATAAGCTCAAGGAAGAGAATGAGAAAGGAATCTGCGAGTTCTGCTGATGGAGCTTTTACATGCGATACTCCTGGGAGTGATCCAGGGTTTCTCTGAATGGCTGCCGGTCAGTTCCGAGGCCATGGTTACACTTGCAGGAAAATTCCTCTTCAACATGGAATATCAGGAAGCGCTATCATCAGCCATATGGCTGCACAGCGGAACAGTTGTTTCTGCAGTGATCTATTTCCGGAACGATATCCTTGATATCCTGAGGCTTGCAAACAGGCAGCTGCTCTCCTTCCTTGCAATATCCACGCTTTCTACAGCAATCGTTGCAATCCCGCTCCTGTTCCTTGCACTCAATTACGAATTTCCTGAATCATTGTTCACAATTTTCATCGGCCTTTTCCTTATGGGCATAGGATATCTCCACAAGACGAGGAAGATCTACGGGTCCCAGAAGAAGCTCACGGACAGAAACGCGGTGATTTCGGGTTTCATACAGGGCCTCGCTGCACTGCCGGGGATTAGCCGTTCGGGGATAACAATTGCCACCCTTCTCTCCCTCAAATACACGCTGAAGCAGTCCTTCAAGCTGAGCTTCCTGATGAGCATCCCGGTCACATTCGGAGTCCAGGTCTTTTTCCCGCTCATAAAAACAGGCTTTGCAGTCGATGCTGAGCTTATTGCAGGGTCTGTCGCTGCGGCGATTGTCGGGCTTGCCACTATCAGTACATTAATGAAGATCGCAGAAAAGGTTAACTTCTCATCTGCTACGTTTGCCCTTGGAGTGCTTGTGGTGGTCCTTGGGCTTGCGATCTGATCGTCTTCCGTCAGGCCTTGACCGCCTGCTGTCAGACCTTCGTTCCGGTCTTGGCTTATAATCAGGCCTCATCCATGCAAAATCAGGGTGGTCCTCTCTCATCCTCTCGTCCTTGCTCTCCTTCCTTATAACGAAATTGACGACCCTCCCTGTCATCCCCATCCTTCCCGTTCTTCCAACCCGGTGGAGATGGGTCTCATCGGTATCTGCCTTGTCGTAATTGATGATGAGTCCAAGATTTTCTATATGGAGCCCTCTTGCTGCTACATTTGTCGCAACGAGCAGGCTTATCTCTCCCTCCTGGAACTGGGCGATTATCTTGTTCCTGCTTGCCTGGCTCATGTCCCCGTGCAGCGTTCCTGCCGGGTAACCCCTCCTTTCAAGCTTTTCAGCCATCCAGTCAACGCTTCTCTTGGTCTCCATGAAGATCAGCGTCTTAACCTTCTTGTTCTTGTCAAGTACCTTGTAGAGTGCAGAAAGCTTCCCGCGCTCAGTAGTAGTAACGTGGTCTTCCTTTATCGTCGAGACGACCTCCATGTGCCCGATCTCTATGATCTCCGGATCCGGTATGTGCTTTGATGCTATGCTCATGATGCTCTCGTCCACCGTAGCAGAAAGCAGGACCATGTGCTTCTCTTTCGGAAGCTTCCGGAGTATGTCGTTCATCTCGTCCTGGAATCCGAGATCCAGCATGTGGTCTGCTTCATCAAGGACCACGCTGTCAAACTCTGATATCCTTATCACCCGTCTCCTGTCAAGATCAAGCAGACGCCCCGGGGTCGCGACCAGTATGTCGTAACCTCCTTTCAGGTCGTCGATCTGGACAGAGATGCTCTGGCCACCGTAAACAGCGAAAATCCTGTAATCATGCCTTGCGGAAATATTGTTCAGCTCCTTGCATACCTGCATCGCCAGTTCCCTGGTCGGAGTCAGTACAAGCACCTTCTTGGTATCCCCTGCAATCAGCCTCTCGATGAATCCGATACCGAAAGCAGCGGTCTTTCCTGTTCCCGTCTGGCTTCTTACAATGAGGTTTTTCCCCTCAATTATCTTCGGTATCGTCTTGATCTGCACTTCTGTAGGGCTTGTATAGCCCATCTCTTCTAAGGCTTCTATCGTTTTAAGATTCATTTCTTTGAAATTCATTTGCTCACTCAAAATAAGATCTGTTGAAAAATTATCAGTCAATGCTTATTTAAAATAATTGCATACACCGGGTAGTGGTCAGATACCCCCTCTGCAAGGCTCTGGTTGATCTCGTACTCGTCGTCAAAACGGAAAACGCCGCTCTCTATTACCGTAAAATTGCCGGTCGAGATTATCCTGTCGTATGTGCAATTCGTGCTTTTTACCGTCGTGTCCAGGTTGTCCCCTATCAGCCAGTCGTACTTTTTCAGGCTCGAATTCCCCTCATCGAAATAGCTGCAGTCTGCATTAAGGTCTCCCATAAGTATCATCCCTTCCTCTGCAATATCCTGGAATCCTATGATCTCTTCGGTCGCATTGTCCGGGTCGGTATGAAGAACGGCAATCTTCAGTGTTCTGTTCCCGGCAAGGAATTCCGCTATGTAGGGCTCCCTGTGGAAAAGATCATTACTGTCATTGAAAGTATGGTTGCTGATCAGTGATATCCCTTTCCTGTAGAAAAACGCATACTGCTCCTTGCTCGAGGTTCGCCCCAGCCTCGGCCCTACTGTGATGCTATAGTCTCCAATTTCATTGACTTCATCAAGCAGCTCCAGGACGGCGGTGCCGTCCTTGTCCCTGATCTCCTCTATCGCGACGATGTCGTATCTTGCTATGGTTTTTGCAAGGATGTCCATCACCTCAGGCTTGTCCGCCTTCGCCTGCCCGAATACCTGTATGTTGAATGCTGCGATGGAAATATTCTCCGAGGGAGTAATAATCCCGGGTTCCGGAGGCTTCTCCACGCATCCGAATATCAAAAGGAAAATGATCAGGTATCTCATGGATAAAAAACAACGGAAAAAATTATAATGGATCGAATTCCAGGAACACCCTCACTGGTGAATGGTCCTTGAAACTCCTTTCATGATCGGTCTGGTATTTTAATCTTCTTATCCCCCGCATGATATATCTATAATATTATGACTATATATATTTTTTTGCTCAAAAAATGTATTCAATAACAGATTTTAGTACAAATTTTTGTAATGAACCACACTTTATAGAAGAATTCCTAACATTTTTACACTTTCTACAATATTTTCCGTTAACTATTAATTTACCCTATGCAAAACTTGATCATGGGAACGAAAGCACGAGAAATTGTAGGAATGGATGTAAAGGAACTGGTGGAAATGCTAAACAGGGCACTTGCCGACGAATGGCTTGCTTATTACCAGTACTGGGTGGGGGCAAAAATAGCAAAAGGTCCAATGAGGCCGGATGTACAGGAAGAACTCACCGAGCATGCGAACGAGGAACTCAAGCATGCAGAAATACTCTCAGAAAGGATCATCCAGCTCGGAGGAACACCCATACTTGATCCGGCGGAATTCATGAAACACTCCAACTGCGGTTACGAGGTTCCAAGCGATCCGCATGTGCTTAAGCTGCTTGAGCAGAACATCAAGGGAGAGCAGTGTGCAATCGTAGTATACAAGAAAATCCTTGAGAAGATCAAGCTCGGAAACGATCCGGTGACCTTCCACCTGGTAAGGAAGATACTCCAGGACGAGATCAAGCATGAGCAGGATCTTGAGGACCTTCTCGAGGACATAACCATGATAAAAGGCTGACTCTCAAGCGAGTTCAGCTTGTCTTGCCCATACTAAGCCAGAACAGGAACGACCAGGCTGAACAGCGTCAGCATTATTATCATATTTTCAACTATGGATTCGAAATCAACTCTCATTTTCTCCCACCTGGAAATATATGCTTTTTGATCTTATTAATACCTTTTTATTAATTTTTTGTTATAAACCACACTTTTTTAGTATGATTTCTATATCTAACCACACTATTTTCGAATGAGATGGAGAACATATAAAATTTTGCAGCCAAAACTAGTCATGGACAATGATGTGATGAAAAAAATTCTCGCGGCGCAAAAAAGCGAGATTACAAGCTACCATGTCTATAACGCCCTTTCGAAAATGAATAACCGGAATTCGAAGATACTCGAAGGGATGGCAAAGGACGAGCTGGACCACTACAGGTTTTGGGAAAAGGTCACCGGCAGGAAGATCGGGCCGGACCGGTTCCAGATATTCCTTTTTACGAACATCGCGAGGTTTTTCGGCCTCACATTCGGATGCAAGTTCCTTGAGGACAACGAGGCTGATGCCCAGCTTGACTACAAGGAAATATCAAAACATGTCCCCAACCTGCAGAAGATTATAGAGGATGAGGAGCGCCACGAAAGAGAGCTTATCGAAATGATAGATGAGGAGAGCCTGGCTTATGTCGGATCGATTGTCCTGGGCCTCAATGATGCACTCGTTGAACTAACCGGGGCTTTGGCAGGCCTTTCCTTTGCTTTCCAGAACACCAGCCTCATAGCCTTCACAGGGCTGATTACCGGAATTGCGGCATCGATGTCGATGGCTGCAAGTGAATACCTCTCCCAAAGGGCGGAAGGGGGGAAGGCGCCTCTAAAATCAAGCACCTATACCGGAATCGCCTACATAATAACCGTCTTGCTCCTTGTAACTCCTTTCTTCCTATTCGACAATTATGTTCCTGCACTCGCATCTTCCCTGTTCATTGCCATAGCGATAATATCCTCCTTCAATTACTACCTTGCGGTTGCAAAGGATCTTGATTTCAAGAAAAGGTTCCTCGAGATGGCTGGAATAAGCCTCGGGGTGTCCGCGATATCATTCACAGTAGGATTTGTCATAAGGACCTATTTCGGAATCGACATCTAGCGGATCGATCTTGAAAGCAGCGGAGGTATCACTATAGTCGTGATAAGGGCCACAGCGGATATCACGGAATACTCTATTGACGTAAGAATCCCTGTGGTGAGCCCTACGGACGCAACAATCAATGCCACTTCCCCCCTCGGGACAAGCGCAAGTCCTATCATGGTCGCCTCCTTTTTGTTCAGCTTGCAGAACGGCATCGCGAAAAACGGCGTCACGAACTTGCTGATGATTGCGATGACGCTTATGATCAGGATGGGCACTATTGCTACCCAGAGGCTCTCGATATCGAAGAAAAACCCGAGGCTCATGAAGAATATCGGCATGAAGAGCTGCTCGAGGCCGTATGTCTTCTCGTCGATCTCCTTCGCGTGTTTGCTCTGGTTGATGATGATTCCTGCAAGGAATGCCCCGACAATGGCCGAAAGGCCGATATATTCTGCCACATAGGCATAGAAAAGCATGAGAGCAAGCGATGAGTTGAACCTGCGGTTGCTCATCTCCCTCTTGTCCATGTAGCCTACGAAATACCTTCCGGCGATAATTCCTCCTGCTAGGAATACGAGCGCCCTTGCAAGCGTTATTCCTATATCTGCAATCTCCACGCCGTTTCCGATATTTATGACGAATGAAAGCACTACAAGGCTGAGAATGTCGTCTATAACCGCGGCGCCTATTATGATCCTTGCAAACCTTTCCTCAAGAAGGCCCGCCTCCTTGAGAACCGCGACAGTGACCCCGACGCTCGTTGCCGTGAGTGCTGCTCCGAGGAAAACGGAATATGCCATGCTGCCTCCGGAAAACAGGGCAAAGAGCATCCCTGCAAGGAAAGGAACGATTACACCCAGCGTTGATATGATGATGTTGTCCCTTGAGAATATATTGTCGATACGGTTGTGCAACCCCACCTTGAAAAGCAGTATAACTGCACCAAGCTGGGCAAAAACGTGGAGTATCTCTTCCATGCGCAGAATCTGCGGCGGGTGCAGCGGGAGATCCACGAATCCGCCAATGAATTCCCAGGCGTGGTCAATAAAGCTCCCGCTCATAAGTATCCCAAGGACCATCAGTATCATCACCGACGGCTGTTTAAGGTAGAGAACCGCGAGTTCCCCGACAACTGCAAGAAGGAGCAGGAAGACAATTTCGAAATAAACATGCTTCTCCTGTTCGACATGGTCAAAAAGGCTCGCCCTTATCACTGTGAATACCATCACAAGAAAGACGACAAGCACCAGGAGCGTCGCGATTTTTTTCATCAATTCCCTCTCATCATGGAAGTGTTTAAATACCGATTCTCAGGATTTTCTCCTCGCGTAAATGGCCGTTCCGACAATGGCGATCAGCGTCGTTATTACGATGAGCACGACTATTATGTCCGTTATCATGGGAATCTCGATTCCTTCCTGTGCCGGAACGAATGCAAGCACTGCAGCAACATATCCTCTTGGGATCATTATCGATATCAATGCACGGTATCCGGAAAGGCTCCTGTCAATATAGGATAGGATGGTGGCGGAGCAGAATCTAGCAAGAAGGATTATCACAACGATTCCTCCAAGTATCAGCGGGGATGCTTCCAGAAGAATGCTTACATCGAAAGTGAGCCCGAGCAATACGAAGAACGTGGTCGCGAGGAAGAATGTCATGTCTGTCTGCACTGCCCTTATCGATCTCAGATTCGATCGGATGTCACTTTCGTCCCGTATAGATACAGCCCGGAATATCCTGTGATAATTGCCAAGGAGCAGGCTGAAAGTGAAGATCGAGATTATCGGGTTGGCGTTTACGAAATCCGCGAGGAAATAAAGTATGAAGCACACGCCCAGGGTGGATGCATATCCCAGCTTGGTGTGCTTGATGCTCGATAGGACCTGCTTCCAGATGAAACTTGCAACTATGCCGATAAGGACAGCGACCGAGAATTCTGAGAACACCATCACAGCCCCTTGCTGGAGGCTGAAACTGCTTACATTGATCACCTCAACGATCATGAATGTGCCGACAATCAGCGTGAAGTCATTGATTATGGTTTCAAAGAAAATGAGCTGCTTTATGTTGTCCTTTATATCAAGAGGCTTCAGGAGTGCCATGGTGGTTATCGTAGTAGTACCGCTGGAAATCAGTCCGAGGAGCAGGGCGTGCATGATCTGCCAACCGAAGATATAATGGAGGTATGCCGCTATCATTACAGTTGTGAGGAGGCCAACAAGGAACGTGAATACCACTGCCTTCTGCACAGATCCCTTTATTGTCGATATGTCGAATCCTATCCCTGATTCGATCAATATCGCTATCATCGCGGCAACCGAGACAACAGGAAGGAATTCAAGCAGCTCCTTCCCAGGGACTATCCCGAGGACGGGCCCCATCACAATCCCGAACATGATCAGGAAAAGCGATTCAGGAACCGAAGTCCTCTGTCTTGCGACCCTGCCCAAGAATCCGATAATGATTATGATTCCGATGAGCAGGAAGAACATGTGGATATCCATTGAAGAGAACCATCACGCAAAATTAATTAAACATACTGGATTTTAATACCTGAAACGAGTAACCATTTACAATGGAATTCGATACTTCCTCTGGTTTCGAGTGGATACTCCTTTTTGCTATTATTGGCAGTATGCTCTCAATCAGATTAGGAATCCCGCCGGTTGCCGGCCTGCTGGTCGCAGGAGCCCTAATAGGACCAAATATCCTGGGCCTTGTGGAGCTTCCGGCAATAAACCTGTTTGCCGAGATCGGAGCAACACTCCTGTTGTTCATGATCGGTGTCGAATTCAGCATCTCGAAACTCCTCAAAACCGGCCTGAGGGCGATTATTGGGGGCTTCATGCTGGTCACCATGATGTTCATTTTGATGCATGAGGTTGCAATACTTATCGGCCTTGATTCACTGACTTCCCTATACGTTGCTGCGATATTTTCCTTCAGCTCGACTGCAATAATGATGAAGATCCTCGAGCAGAAAAAAATGATAGACCGGGTGGAAGTACCTGTCCTTGTTGCAATTCTCATCATAGAGGACATCATCGCTGTTTTCATGCTCACCTTCTTTGCTGAACTGAAGACCGGAACATTCACATCTGAATTCATTTTCGGCGCCGTGCTGGTCTCCCTCGCAATCCTCGGATTCTTCTACGTTGTTGTCCTCAATGTCCTCAAGAAATTCTCAAGCATTTTCCTCAGGTACCAGGCTGACGACACCCTTATAATGTTCTCAATTGCGCTCGGGATTGGTATGAGTATTCTTGCTACAATTCTTGGGCTCACACCGGCGATAGGCGCATTCCTTGCCGGCAGCATAATAGCAGGCCTTCCAAACGGCAGGGATTTTGAGCATGCAATTAAGCCATTCTCGAATCTCTTCTCATCCTTCTTCTTTTTGTCTATCGGGATGCTGATCGATCCATTATCGCTTCTTGCGCATCTGGATATCGCGCTGATATTGATCGGATCATTCATAATTTTTGTCTCTGTCGCTGTTGCATTCACATTCTATCTTATAAGCGCAAACGGAAGGTCGGCGCTCTTTACCGGATTGGCGATGCTCCCCCTTGGTGAATTTTCACTTCTTCTTGCAAAAGAGAGTACCGGCGTGATTGAAATCAACCTTGTTGGAATCGTATCAGCAGGGGTGCTTGTCAGTTCTGTTCTCTGCTCGCTTTTAGTAGGCAATTACCTCTTGCTTTTTTCCTTTATCAAAAGAACGGTCCCTTCAGGATCCCTCAAAATACTGGAAAATGCATCCGATTATTTCATACACGTGATAGGATCGTTCGAGCCCAACGGATATTTCCACAAGCTTCTGGATTCAGAGATCAGCCGCCTATCCGGAGACCTTCGCTTCATCATCGCTGCAGCGGTACTTTTCCTGTTTGCCCAGATACACCTGGATTTTGCCGTCTCATTCGCTGGATATACATTTCCAGCCGACCAGATATTGCTTTTCTTCGTAATTGTCCTGACGCTTGTCCCGGCATTCAGGCTTCTCTTTTCGATAAAGAGGATATTCGATGCCATATCAGACATAGTCTCCAAAACCGCAGCGAACAAGGACACGATACTCAGGAACATGATCATTTCAATCTTTAGCTTTACACTTTTTGCAAACTTCAGCATACTCGTCGATCTTGTTCTTCTTCCAAAAATCTTCAACTGGCTTTCACTTCTTTTCGCCCTTTTCTCAATATTCTTTTTCTGGAGCGCTTTAAGAGCGGTGTCATCTGGCATCAACATCAAGGAGGAGGAGATCATCGACCTTCTGAGCCTCAAGATCTTAAAATCTCAGAAAAAGGATTAGAATCCTGATCTCCCCATGGACTATGTATATTGTTACATTCGCGCAGGATGCCTGCCCCGATACAAGGAAAAGCGCTATTTTTGCAACCTCTTTAGAGGATACCAATAGGTCCGGATGCAATGTTGTTGACTCCTACCGGACATCTTCTAAATTTTCGCGTTGATGTTTTTTCATGCAAAATATCGTAAAGACTTATTCCGGCCTTGCGCGGAATTATGATCTGGATGAGAAGCTCCTCCTTTTTGCAGGAATCCGGCTCGGACGTTACAGGAAAGATGCAGTTAAAGAGCTAAATCTCAGGAAAGGGGACACCGTAGTTGACCTCGGATGCGGGACGGGCCTGAATTTCAAATATATCCAGGATGCGATAGGTCCGGAAGGGAAAATTATCGGGGTGGACATAACAAGGGCCATGCTGGACGAGGCGGAAAAAAGAATCACCAAGAACAACTGGAAGAATGTAGAACTGGTATGTTCAGACATGAGCAAATTCGAGATTCCTGAAACCGATGCAGTCATATCTACCTGTGCAATCACCCTGGTTCCAGGATTTGCAGAAGTAATCAGGAACGCCTCCAATTCATTAAGGCCAGGGGGGAGATTCGCAATACTTGATTTCAAGAAGCCGAAGTGGCCTATGTGGATAATCAGGATCGCAGCCCGCCTCTTCATCGAGCCTTTCGGTGGGTCTCTTGAGATGGGTAACAGGCATCCATGGGTTCAGCTTGAGGAACAATTGAAGAAAGTACTTTTCAGGGAATACTACTTTGGAGGGATGTATCTTGCAGTCGGAGAAAAGTGAATCAAGTTTGTGAAAATGACCTTTGGATCCTGCTGATTGTTTTCCAAGTGCGCGTAGTTATCTCCTTTCCAAATGTTGTCTCGAGCCATTCCATCAGTTCCAGTGTGCCGGTATCATGGCTTATCACGCTGAAAAGCATCCTCCCGTCTGCCTTCACCATGAACGGCCTTTCTTTCGGGAGTTCCGGTTTCGTTTTGAAAAAAGTTATATTCTGCTTTCCTTCTCCCATGCCGTAAAAAGGGTCGCTTTCAATAAGTTCCTCTATCTCTTTCTCGCTCAAAACCATCGCGGAGCACTTGAAATTCAGGTGCTTTGAAACCTCATTTCCTATCCTTTCCTCATTTTTCCTGTCGCTTTCGAAGATTACGTTCCCGCTTGATATCACTGTTTTCACATTCTTCAATCCCATGCCGGTGAAAATTTCCTTAAGCTTCTCATTTTTGATTATCGTAGGGCTGATACCCCTTAGAAATGCAACGTATCTCATGGCAGGATTACGGATGTCCAGGTTAAAATCATGTGCCTGATTTCGGGTTAGGTTTACAAATCTTGTTACTGGATCTGATTTTATGAAAGCGAAATATGTTGACGGATACGTCCTTACGGTGCCGAAGGGTAAACTGGGCCAGTACAGGAAAATGGCAAAAGTGGCAGGAAAAATATGGATCAAGAACGGCGCCCTCGAATACTACGAGTGCGTCGGTGACGATCTTGAACCTGACATGGGGGTAAAGATGATGACTTTTCCCAAGCTTGCAAGGATGAAACCGGGCGAGGCCGTGATCTTCTCGTTCGTGACTTACAAGTCTAAAGCGCACAGGAACAGCGTGAACAAAAAAGTGATGAAGATCATGAAGGACGATCCCAGTTGCCAGGACGAGATGCCATTCGACATGAAGAGGATGGCTTACGGCGGATTCAAGGTGCTTGTAGACGGGTCATAGAATGGATCCCATTACTGTAAGCTGCATCGTCAGGAAGCCGATCGACCTGGTCTGGGAATGCTGGACAAAACCCGAGCATATCGTAAACTGGGCATTTGCTTCCGATGACTGGGAGGCTCCGGCAGCAGAAAATGACCTCCGCGAGGGAGGGAGATTCAGGACAGTCATGGCTGCCAAGGATAAGAGCGCATCATTCGACTTTACAGGAACCTACACCGAGGTTGTAGAAAAAAAGATCATATGTTATGAAATGGACGATGGCAGGCAGGTCAGGGTAGAATTCGAACCAGCCGATCAGGGAGTAAAAGTAACGGAAACTTTCGATCCCGAAACCATCAATCCA
>JBNLBN010000014.1:0-34031 GCA_050303335.1 Candidatus Micrarchaeia archaeon | reverse complement strand
TACAAAGGTCAGAAGGGGTGCCGTCAAGGCACTTGCAAAGATCCCAGAGGCAGTGCCGCGATTGATTGAGGCCCTGGAAGATGAGAATAGTTTTGTAAGATACAGTTGCGCTGAGGTGCTTGGGATTATAGGCGATGATTCTGCCGTTCCTGCTTTGATCAAAGCGTTCGGTGATAAGGAGATTGAATCCATGACGGATGAGTATAGGGAAGTAAGGATACTTGCAGTGGAAGCGCTTGGAAAAATCGATGATGAGCGGTGCCGGAATTCCCTGATTGATGCTTTAAAAGATGATGACCCGGTTTTGAGAAGGAAGGCCATAGAGGCTCTTGGGGATATTGGTGAAGCTTTTGCTGTGCCGGCATTGGTCAGCACTTTGAAGGACAAGGAACAGGGATTGAGACAAAGGGCTGCCCTGGTACTTGGAAGGATAGAAGGGAAACGCCCGGGATCCGTGAGACTTGAGGATGTTCGAAGATCATTGATGGAGTTTGTTGGAGAGAGGAATTACAAGGGATCTGCTGTCATGGAAGCGGCAGGCTATTATCAAAGGATTAGCAGCGCAGTAAGTGAAGGCAGGGTGAAAATCGAAGTGCCTGGTGAACTGCTGCAGGCAAGGATTCCTAAAAGGCCGAAGGTGTTCAGGAGGGGGGCCATCTATGCCTGAACATGATCAAGACCCTAGAAGTTCTTTGTTTGGTACTGCTATTCATGATTCAATAGTTAGCCTGAAGGTATCAGGAATCATATTTCATGGGAAAATGAGCTATGACGGAATGACTGACGAAGCAAACGGAAGAATAGGACCCAAAGTAATCGATGAGCTGAAAGGACTTGCAAAAGCAATAGAAGCCTTGAAGAAGATGGGTGAAGCTGCTACAGATCCACTGATCAGGGCACTTGAGAGCAGGAAACCAAACATAAGGCATTTTGCAGCGAAAGCTCTGGGAGAGATGGGCAGCAGCAAAGCAACCGGGCACCTGGTTTTCTCGCTAAATGACGAGGAATGGCCGGTTAGAATGGAAGCGGCGACAGCACTTGGAAAAATCGGCGACAGGAAAGCGGTACTGCCGCTTTTCGGAGCAATAGCAGACAGGCATTACAAAGTGAGCAAGGCGGCACGATTCTCTTTGCTGGATCCGGAAGATGACAGGAAACTCCCGAACATATTGCAGGCACTCACAATGGAGAACAACGCTGTCCGGAGAGACACAAGGGATTTGATAATAAAAATGTCGGTGGGCGGAGTTCCTGTAATACTGGACCACCTTCATCACCCAATGGATGGAATCGGAGATTGTGCAGCTTGGATTTTGGGCGCAGCAGGGGACGCAAGAGCAGTAAACCCCCTAATAGACGGGATTCACGAATGCTTCATCCACACGAAAAAGGTTTTTTATGAGGCCCTTTCGCAAATATCAGATCCCTCGGCCAAGGACATTCTTACAGCATCGCTTGTTGATGAGGACGTGATGGTAAGAAGGGGTTGCGCAAATGCGCTTGCAAGGATAGAGAGATTCAATCCGGGCACTGTGGACCTGGAAGAAGTGAAGGGAAAAATGCTGAGTCTTGCAAAGGGAAACGATCCGCAAAGAATTGCAGAGGCGGCAATGCATTACCATGTGATTTCTTCAAAGGTCAGTTCCGGAAAAAAAACTTTGAAGGTTGCAAGGAACGTGACGAAAGTTAAACCGCCGAAGGTATTCAGGAGGTGCATGCATGTTTGTTGACAAACTGATGCAAAAGCTTCACCACCCGGAGCCACTGGAAAGGATGAATGCCGTGAGGTTCCTGGGTGAACTTGAACATCTGCCTGGACTGATAAAAGCGCTCAATGATGAACATGCAGACATTCGAATTTATGCGGTGGAAAAGATCACGGGATTAAGCGAGAGCCCTGTACCAGAACTCATTAAGGAATTCGAATCCTGTAACGAGAACGGAAAGTTCCACGTGATTGTGATATTCGAGAAACTTGGAGATGAAAGGGCCATTCCTCTGCTAGTAAAACTATTGGGAGTGGACGATGAATTGAGGAAAAAAGCGGTATGGGCTCTTGGCAATATGAATGCCGCCGACCAATTGCTTGATGTTTTGAAGAACGGAGATGTTCTTTCAAGGCGTGCAGCTGCAGTCGCACTTGGTAGTTCTGGAAACGAAGTGGATTTTCAGGCATTGAATTTTATTTATGACAAGGACCCTGAGGTAAGGTCCAATGCAGCATGGGCCCTTGGATATATGTGCAAGCCGGCTGCTTGCAAATATCTTGTTGATATGCTTCGTGATGATGACCAAAGAGTGAGGGAAAATGCCGCAGAGGCATTGCTGAGGATAGAAAGTGAGCATCCCGGATCTGTGGATTATGGGGCAGCAAGGGATGCAATAATTTCGACTAACGGGTGTCCGGAGGATTTACTAAGTATCAGCAAGGCAGCCGGACTTGGAAAAAAGAAATTTCAGATCCCGACCAGGAAGAAGAAGGATCAGAAATTATTCCGGGTGATGGGCCGTGCATGACATTCAAAAACTTGTCGAGGACGTTGGCGACATGAAGGCACAACAAAAAGCGCTTGAAGAAATAGAATCTATGGCGGACCCGGCTCCTGTATGGATCGGGTGCATCCAGCATGAAAGTAGAGTCAGAAGATGCATCGGTATCAAGAGGCTTACTGGCATGGGTTTGCGCTCGTTTGCTGCGATAAATGTTGCATTGGAATCATCCCCTGAAAAAACAAGAATTGCAAGAGCATTCGGATCGATATTGAGATTGATCCGGCTGGAACACGAGGGCAGGATACTTGAGACAGACATGGGGATGGTCAAGGAACTGGCAGACAGATGCATCGCGATACTTGGGGATGCAGAATACATCAGAAATGATTTTAGGAAACTTGATGATTACTACTGCTTGAGGAAGAAGGAGCGTGAAGCCATAGTCTGGAAATTGAAGAACGGTGATCCTGGAGAAAGGAATTTTGCTGCTGAATCGCTTGGGTTGATGGGCTATCCATCCGACATGCAGCTCCTGATCGATCATCTGGGCGATGAGGACCGGGAGGTCAGATGGAACGTTGCAACGTCCATAGCTACAATAGAGCAGAGCAATCCCGGGACACTAGATATTAGGGCCCTCAAAGAGCGACTTGATTTCCTGGTAAGACACTGCGGCATGCACGAGGACGAGGCAGGTAACTATTACGGCAGAATAGCAAAAATCATGGCGAGGGAGAAGCCCAGGCTGAGGCTCCCGTTCGTTGCGAAAGAAAAAAACCGGATGTTTCGGGTGAAAATGCATGCCTGACTTTGAAACGCTCCTGAAAGAGCTGAAGGATCCGGAGGACATGACAAGAAGGAATGCAGCAGTGATACTTGGAAATATCAGGGATGTGAGAGCAGCCGTCCCTTTGATTGAAGCGTACGGGCTGGGGGATGATGAAACAGGCTCTGCTGATGATAAGATCCTGGAGGCGCTTGTAAAAATCGGCAAGCCGGCTGTCGGGCACCTCATAAATGCCTTAAGGAGCGATGAACTGAACAGTGTTTACTGCTCTGCATCGGTTCTTGGAAAAATCAGGGACAGGAGTGCTGTTCAACCTTTAATTAGGGCATTGCATGACCTGAGAGGGGATGTCAGATTAGCCGCTGTGATTGCTCTCGGTGAACTTGGCGATTCGTCAGCAATACCGGCATTAATTGAAACATTCGGGGATTCTGATGGTACCGTTCGCGGAAACGCTGCAATTGCGCTCGGAGAAATCGGCGATCGCTCGGCCAGCCCAATCTTGATTTCAGCACTTCATGACGGAGAAGTATACGTAAGGGCGAATGCTGCGGAATCACTGGGTATGCTTAAGTGCAACGAAGCAATCAAGGAATTGATCAGGATCCTAAGTGACGATGCACAACTGGTTTGGGGAAATGCTGTGAAAGCGCTTCGGAAGATCGGGCAGCCGGCTATTCCGGATCTGGTCCAGGCTTTGAAGAATGAGGATGATGCTATCCGGAGAAGATCGGTCGTCGCAATCATGAACATTGAAACTGATTTTCCAAATTCAGTCGATCTTGGAAAGATTAGGGAAACGCTGATGGAATTCGTAGGCGAACACGGAAGCACGGCAGGCAGGGAAGCAGGCAGGGCATATTGCAAGATAGCGGAGGCTGTCCGGGATAACATGCATGAAATCGAATTGGATCATGCTCCGAGGATTCCAAAGGGCAGAATATTCAGGAGGCGGAACCGGAATGCTTAGGGACTGGATAATGGAAAAAGAGATAGATTACATTGCCAGGGTATTCCCCTCAGTCTGCAGGCTACATGGCAAACGGGGCCTCGAACTCCTTGAAAGAAAACTTTTTGGACCGAACCCAGGAAGAGCTGCAAAAATCCTCTCGAATATGGGAGATGCCGGAATAAGGATACTGGTAGACAAGCTGGACAGAGGATACATATTTGAAGCGATCAGGGATGCGCTAAACAGGCGGGAAGCGTTGCCCTACCTGATCAATGCGCTTGAAAATGACAACAGGGATATCAGGATCAATGCTGCAAGAGTGATCAGGACGATTTCATACAGGACGAGAATCAGGGAAGCAAGCGGTCCGCTTCAGGAACTTGCAGGAAGCCACGATGAAGAGATGGGAGGAATTGCATTTGAAGCGCTTGCACATGTCGCTGATCCCAGAACGGTGCCTGTTTTGATTTCCAGACTGGATGATGAGAAAATGATATCACACGCTGTAGAAGGCCTGGTAAAGATCGGAAAAAGAGCTATTCCGGAAGTTTCAGGTCTGCTGGATTCTGAAGAAACTCCAGAAGTCAAGGGACGGGCATTGTGGATATTAAGAAAGATAATAGAAAAAGGAAAACATGATGATGTTGTGGAAAAAATGGTCGATTTCTTCGTGAGAAACGAAGTGCCTGAAGATATCGAATGCATCAGCGATCTGAAAGAAAGGGCGGTGCCGCACCTGATTGAACGGATGGGTGATCCATTGACCAGGGGAAGGGCCCTTTACGGCCTTTGCAGCATCGAAGGTCCCCCTGCTGTCGACCGGCTGATGGAAAACTTGAAAGACCCGAACCCGCGGACAAGATACTGGATCATCAGGGGCTTTGACCTTGTCCTAAAAGACCAACACAGGGAGGTGAGGGTTACTGATATGGCGCCGCACCTTACCGAGATGCTGGATGACCAGTTCCCTGGGATTCGGACGATGGCGTTGCGGACGATAGCCGAGATGATAAAAAAGAGGGGAAGTTTCGGTTTCGACGAAGACAAACTGGTTGCAAAGATTTCCGAAAGGCTTGATGATGAAAACATGCAGGTAAGATGTTCTGCAACATATGCAATGCTTCTTGCAGGAGTGTCTGCTCCGAAAAAAGTCGATCTGGGGAAAATGAGGCATAGGCTCAGGGAATACATCGATGAGGAAAAGGTTCAGGGAGAGGATTTGAGGAAGATTACAGCGATGTACCTTTCCCTTGCACGGGAAGTGAGGTACAAGCTGCCTGATCTGGATATGCCGAAATTGAAAAAACCAGTGAAGGAGGCATTCAGGATGGCGGGACGGCGATGTGTCAATTTATAGAAGATTACGTTTAATAAACATTTATGAGGATGAATATATTATGATCGGGGACTCCATCATAAAATCGCTTGATGATTATGAATTCAAGAAGGCATCGGACAGATTTACCTTGAATCATGAAAGGCTTTCATCTGATGATATATCACGGATTCTGGGAAAAGTCGATGAAATGCTTTCAGGCCATTACTTCCGGGATGCTGATGTAGTGCCACTGATTAGCATCCTTGTCGTAGCAGAAACAGGACAGGCTGAGGAAATCATGATCAAACAGCTTGGTAATTGCGATGACTGGGTCCAGCAGGTGGCATTAAAGGGACTGGAAAAATTCGAAAGCCGAAATTGCTTCCGGCAGATAGCTTGCTGCAGGTTGAGAACTGACGAAAAGACACGGAAGAAAATGGATGAATACTTGGAAAAATACGCCACTGTCGGGGATCTGCTGGAAATCATCCGTGGAGGAGGATTTGAAGAGATGCTAAGCGCTGCCGATCTACTTGCAAAGAGGGAGGAGAAAAATCCAGGAACGCTTGACGTTGAAACGGTGAAAAAAGAGATCGGGAAGGCGCAGCGAGACCAGAGTATCGCAATAGAGTGTTATTTGAGGATAGTTAGGAAAATGGAAAAGAGCAGGAAGAAGATGAGTGTTCCAAAATCAGGCGGAGTGAAAAGAAAAATGTTCAGGGTGGCATTGCATGTACGATAAGCTCGATATTCAGACCCGCAACCATTTACTTGAAAGGTACATTCGCAATCTGGAAAGCCATCCTACTGATGATTACAGAATTAGGGCGGCAGAAGAACTGGGAAAGATCGGCGACGAGCGGGCGATACCTCACCTGGTCAATGCGCTCTCTGATGAAAACGGATTGGTACTAACGTATATTCTGGAAACGTTAGAAGGATTCGGCCCGGCTGCTGTTCCTGAACTAATCAAAGCCGCAAGGGATGCAAAGCCCCAAAGCATACTCAACATAATTTTCTGCCTTGGAAATATTGGTGATGATAGGGCAAAGGACGTTTTAAAGGAAAAATGCCAAGACCAAGAGGGGATGGTCAGGACATATGCAGCATCCGCACTTGGACAGATTGGGGATTATTCGGAAATTGGGATTATCATTTCATCGATGGGAAAATGCATAATTGAAAGTGACCACTTCGGAAGGGCTCTGGAAAAGAGTGGAAAAACGATGGTTCCTTTTTTGCTGGATGCACTTGTTGATCCTGAAAAACAATGGGATGCATATGGTGCATTGGTAAGAATCGGTGGCTACGACCTTGGAACAGTGCGCATGAAATTAAGGGAATCGCTTAAAAAAGGAGGAAATGAAAGTACTTGCATGGATGTCTATGTAGGTCTTGCAGAGTCAGTTGAAACGAAAAAGTTGGAGATTCCCACGATAAAGCGGAAAAGAAAGATGTTCAGGGTTGCTTGCAATGGAAATTAGAACAAGGCTGGTCGATCCGGATTACAAAATAAGATCTGATGCTATTTTTGACATCCAGCATAATCTCGAATCAAAGGAACAATTTGTTCCGGAACTGCTCAATGCGCTCGAAGACCCCCACGAGCTTGTGAGGGCTTATGCGATAAACGCGCTTGCAGATATCATGGACGAACGGGCAATAGGGCCCGTAAGATCCAGGCTGGATGATGAGAGTCCCCACGTGAGAAGATGTGCCTGCGAAGCTGCAGGCAAATTCAGGGATCCTGATGCAGTAAATTCGCTAATCAGGCTATTGAAGGATGAAGACGCCGCGGTTGTCTATGAGGCTGCACATTCTCTTGGGATAATCGGAGACCCTGTTGCGGTTCCGGATTTGATAATACAGCTTAATGAACAGAACTGGAGGGCGGCAGAAGCTCTTGGAAATATCGGAGACACCAGGGCGATAGACCATCTTCTTGGGAATTTTCAGGAAGCTGAACTACAGCTGAGGTTGCAGATCATCGGCGCTCTTTGCACGATTGAGATGAAGAATCCGGAATCGGTAGATATTTCAAAAGCGGAAGAGATTCTTCGGAAATATGCCAGCCATGATGAGAAACATAAATCAGAAGCATCATCATATTATTCTGCCCTGATGCAGGCGAAAGCGGCCAATATGGATAAACTGGATATCCCCTTCGCTCTACGGCCTAAACCCAAAGCAATTAGAAGGTCGATCCTGAGATAATGTGGAAAATCGTGAAAAAAACTGTTTATATTGGTTTCCATACAATTACATCCTGTGAACCTGATAGAAACCACGGTGAGGATCGCGAAGCGGGCCTATATCGGCGCAATAATCGGCAATGTCCTGGACAATGAAACCGAAGCAGCAGTGGGAAAGCTCCAGGAATGGGGAGATCTTGCTGTCCCCGCGCTGATAAACGAACTGAAATACGGATTCGCAGACCGGGAGAAGGTCGCACTTGCACTTGGAAAAATCGGGGACCGGAGGGCTTCGAAGCCGCTTTCGGATTTTATTGCAAAAGAAACGTCATATTTCAGGAAACCGGCTCTGGAAGCACTTATTGCCCTGGGCGAGATCGACCTGATACGGAAACACTTTGACGGCCTGAGGTCGTGCGAAAAGACATACGTTGCCGAGCGGCTCGATCGGGTTCCTGAAAACATGGACATATTCGCAAAAGGCTTTGCAGATATTGACATGTACCTCTCAAGTGAATGTAAGAAGGCTATAATGGAAATCGGGGAGCCCGCAGTGCCGCACCTGATTAAGGACATAGATTCCCTGAGCTTTGACAGGTTTGCAGATGCCATCCGCGATATCAGCGGGCTGGAAGGCATTGTGCCCCTCCTTGGAAACAAAATCCTTTCGTCCAGGACCCTTGAATATATGGAATGGAAGGAAAGCGATCCTGAGAAGTTCAGGAATTACGTCTCCAGATACGAGGAGACAACGCGTGAGAGGGCAAAGGCTGCAGAAAAATACATGAAATTCATGGACAGGATGCGCCGGTCCAGGGGAAAACTCATTATTCCGGGCAAAAAGAAGAGGAACTGACTACAGGTTTCCTTCAGCAACTATTATCCTAAAAAAACACTTATAGCAACAATATTTATAAATAGGGCGTGATAAAATCCTATCATGAAAGTGACACATTTAGCGCTGGATCGGATTAATGGTTTTGAGAGAAGGCCAAGCGGGGTCTACATCCCTACAAAAGAGAGCCTCAGAGGGGTCCTTGAAAAGGCAAGAATCCCGGAAGAAGAAGAGATCAATTATATATCTCAGGGAAATGAAAGGCAATCGCTTGAAATAGCAAAGAAGATCGGCCAGTCAGCCCTTCTTGTAGGCCCGACTGGAGTCGGAAAATCAATGGTCGTTCGGTCCCTGGCACAGGAATGGAAGCTTCCGATGCTCTGGTTCACATGCGACCCCGACAAGACAGAGACAAAAGTCGTCGGGAGAAGGGATGTGGACTTTGCCAATGTTGAGATCAACGGAAAGGTGGAGATGGTCCAGTTCAAGCATTTCAACCCTTCGAATATCGGGATTGCCGGGTTGTGCAATGAACCGATAGTGCTCTTTATAGACGAACTTCACAAGCTCAGGAAGGATATTGATTCTCTTTTCCACCCGCTAATCAACGAGCGTGAAGTAAACATTTCAGACCATGCAGGGCCCGGGGAGGTCTATCCACTCCATAAGGATACCATAGTGATTTTCGCACTTAACCCTTATTACGGTGACGGCGGAATCGAACGTGTCGGCCAGGCAATGAGGCAGAGGCTCAAGACGATCTATTTCCCGATGGTGACAGAAGACAAGAAGCTCATGGCCATAGTCGAGGCAAATGTCAGCGGCATCCAGGCACACCGGGAGACTGTAGAGAAGATATGCAAACTGTGCGCAGGAATTGCGAGGGTATACCTTGAATCAAGGCACGAGGCGGTCACTGAGGTCGATGACCACAGGATCAAGAACGAACTTAAGGGAACGATGACGAATATAACCGAGGCGCCGTCTCCGAGGATTATAGTCAATACAACAAAGGCCATTGTCGCAGGCCAGGATGCCGGATCAGCTGTTCTTGAGGGCATATTCAACGCGATAACAAGCGATTTCGGGGCAACGGCAAGGGCATTGATGCAGATAGCAAAGGACGTTTATGGGATTGATAAGAAATGACGCTTGTGAAGGCTCTCTGCGAATCGCCGCGGCTTGCGGGGAAGGAAAAGCAGCTTGAGCCCCTGATAGATGAACTGAAGGATTCCCAGAAGGTCCAGCACCTGAAGAATGCGCTTGCAAGCCTGGAAAAAAGGAACATGGTTAATGCTGCAGAAAAGCTTGCAGATTCAGCAGCGGCAATAATCCTGCATGAAGAGATCCGCCTTGCACAGCTTGAAGGGATCCTGGAAGGTTACAGCGACGATTCATCATGTGCACTTCTTATTGGAGAATTTGTTCCACTGGAGAACGACAAGCTCGACAATTTCATAGGCGCGGTTGCTGACCTGAATGAGAGGAACATGCTCATTTCAGCTTACAAGCTGATCGAAAAAACAGAAGAGATATTCGCGCATGATTCGTGGAGGGTCTACCAGCTTGCTGCCTGCTGCGAGAGGTTCAGCTGCGATGCGGCATGTGACATATTCATTGACAGGTTCATACCAAACATGGACAAGAACATCCTGTGGGAGCCTTTTGTGGACAAGCTGGCCGAATATGATGAAAAATCAGTGACTGCAATCATGCTTTTCGGAAACGAGTTCGACGAGTACATCCAGGAATGGGATTCATCAGTTGCAATGGCGCACAGGGCGGTCCATGAATACGGGCTGCAGCACCTTGGAACCGTCGAGATGGGCCGGGATATGCCTATAGAGATAGGCAAGGGCCAGGCATTCTTTACTGTTCCTGATGGAACGATCACCATACCACCATACCAGAACAAGTTCGAAACTGTAGAGGAGAATATGCTCAACTACAAGATTTCCTACAGGCACGAACTGGGCCATCACATGTGGCAGTCTTTCGTAGTCAATATGCATCCTGATGTATTCGATTACGGGGAATTCGGGGCAAGATTCGTTTCTCCCTTGAGAAACGGAGCCGTGGTCGGGGTGAAAGGAGAGTTGCGGGAGGTCAGGAATTTCGGTGACATTATGGAGCTTGTTGCAAAACCCGAACTCCTCCAGATGCTCCACAACGTTGTGGATGACGGAAGGGTGGATGCTAACAACATCATGAGGTACCCCTACCTTGCCGATGATTACCGGGAAAACGTTCTGCAGCTGCTTGCCAGGGGCGTGAAGCTGGATGAGATGGGACCGGAGCAGGAAGTAGACAAGCTCCACGAGGTTGCAGTCGTTCTGGAGGCCGTCTCGCAGTATGCAACGGCCGGACAGCTCAACGGCGAACTGCCGGAATTCGCAAGGGAAAGATTCCTCCAGTGCAAGGAAATAATCGACAGCATGGAGATGGGATTCGGAACTGACGGAACGAGTTCATTGAATTGTGCTATAAGACTGTACAGCCTCTTTGAAAAAGAGGTCGAAGGCCTGAAACTGCCGGCACCGATCCATAATTCCAAGACGAGCGCCCATGGATCGAAATTGATAGTCAAAAAGAGGAAGAAAGGGGTGCCAGGAAAACCTGGCTTGAACCCTGACAAAAAACCATTCAGCGAGCCCGGGCAGGCCAAGGCCGGAAAAACGGAAAAGCCGTCCGGGAAGAGGAAGACCTACGACGGATATACAGAGAAAGGATACACCAAGGATGAGCATGTGATTGACGAGGTCCCTGCAAAGGGAGAGATCGTCAGGCCGGATGAATTCCAGGTGCAGAGAATAAGAAGCATTTTCAAGAAATACGCTCCCAGGCAGGGGGTGCTTGTTCGCGGACTTGACGAGGGCGAGATTGACCCTGAACTGTTCCAGAATTTTGTTGACAACCTCAGGGTCGGGATCATAGACGATATGGATTATCACAGCGAGGTTGTCTATGAGGAGAGGGACGTTGCGACTGCGGTGCTGGTAGACTGCAGCGGATCCATGGAAGATGTAATGAAGCAAGTGCTCGAAGCATGCGGGGATCTTGGAACAGCGAGCGAAGTGCTTAATGACCCTCTGATTGTGGCAGGATGCACCACAGGAGGATCAAGTGGCGAACTTGTTATCATGATGAAGGATATCAAGGAGCGTGAAATCAGGTCCCCAGGATATTCAGGAGGAACGCCTCTCGGAGGGCCTATCAGGCATATGGCCCACAGGATGGGAGAGCCCGGAATAAAGCATAAGGGCTTCAAGCAGATGTTCATAATTACCGACGGCCATGCCAACGTTGGTGAATCCCCTGTAGAAGACGCTAAAAAGGCTGTCGAGGAGAACTGGAAGCTTCACAGGATCAAGACATTCGCAATCGGAATAACAGGAACTGACGAGGCATCCGAAGGGCTTGAAAAATCGCTCGAGAGGGTCTTCGGATTCGGCAGATACCTTGTCGTTACGGAAAGACAGATAGAAAATGGAATGCTCCACGTGTTCTTTGAAAAATATTACAGGAAGACAGTGAACAAGCTCAGGTGATCGGATGGGTTTTTTCAATAAAGCTGCACGGATGATCGAGGATTATCTTCTAAAAAGGCAGATTGAAAAAGCTGTCAGCCAGGAGGACATTGAAGGACTGGCCTCGATCGGTGAAGCGTCGATCCCGCATATCGGGAGCCTGAAGCCGGAATACCAGGTAAGGGTCCTTTCCGGCATAGATAATGAACAATCAGGGGAGCATGTAAGGTCGATAATGCGATCGGAAAATGCTCTGGAAATAGAGAAATCCCGGCTGCTCGGACTTTTGGAGAACGAGAATGTCATAACACGGAGGGAGGCATCGCGCCTTCTTGCAGATATCACTGAAAGGCGGGAACAGAGACTGGATGCAGACGAGAAGATATTCGAATTATACCTGAGGGAAGATGACAGGGAGACTGCCAGGAATCTCCTGCGGTACCTGGAAAAGGTCAGTTACGCTGTCGTGAACCTGGTATATTTTCACTTTCAGAAAGAAATCTATGTTACTGAATCCTACGACAGGGATAAGGCGCATGCTTTGTGGGATGCCGTGAATGTCATTGTTCCTTCGGTTCCGGTTCTAATGGAAAAGGCCATTGAAGAAAAAGAGGGCAAACTCACAAGCGGTGCCGTGCATTGCCTCAATACGCTTGGCATGATGGCCGAATACAGGGAAGTGGGAGAGGAAGTAACAGAACTTATACCGCACATTGTGAGGCACATTGATGATGACAATGTCGACTACTCGCTCTACAAGATTTACAAGGCATTCCCGGAAAGCAGGCAATCGCTGAGATTCAGGAAACTGCTTGTTGAAAAGGCACTTGAAAGAGGAGACCTTCACAGGATGGAATGCACTCTCGGGGATAAGGCTTTCCAGGCCATTTTTGCAGAGCCGCTTACCATGGGATGCTCTGTCGGCCCTGCCATATGCTGGGAGAAATTCAATATGATCAGGGGAATACTCGGATACAGGAAGGAATTCGAGGAAAGATTCATGGACAGGTTCCGGAAGATGGCAAGGAAATGCGCTGATTACAAAGAGATGAAATTCTCGGACCCGGCAAATGAAAGGAAGGCCCTCTCGGAATTCGCCGATTATGCAAGGGATTTCGGCCATGACGAAAAGGAGATGAGGCGGGAATTCTCGAACCTGTATGCCAGGACAATGGAAAGATTTGAGAGAAAGGAGAAGCTGGATATCCCAAGGAAAAAGATCAGACCTTCTTCGGTCTTTCGTGCGGCCTGTAGGCAATGCTAGAGCCGTCGACATCCACGTGACCGTCTTCTACAAAGAACCTGAACCTGTTGGCATTTTTCTGCAATTTTATCTCCTTTGTTCCAGTATCTATTATTATCATGTTTTTTGTTTCATCGACTATCTTTCCCTTGATTCCCTTCTGGTGGATCTGGGTGCTTCTGACCACTTCGACATCTAGCCCGATAAACGTATGAAATAGCAGGTCCTTCTTGGTTACCATTGTTCTCATATTGAGCGAAAACGATTATAAAATACTCCAAGATAATCCATCATGATAATCCTCGAGGAGCCGATAATCGACAAGGAGATGATCGATGCAGCAGTGCATTCGCTTCAGAACGAGTTTCCCCTTTTCGGCGAATCCATAGAGAAATTCGAGGATGAATTCGCAAGGTTCTGCGGTGTGGATCATGCTGTTTCCTGCGCATCAGGAACTGATGCCCTGGTCCTGAGCCTAACAGCAGTCGGTGTGAAGGGAAAGGAAGTGATAACGACTCCTGCAAGCTACATAGCAACCGCGAATGCTCCGATTCTTGCAGGGGCAAAGACGGTTTTTGCCGATATCGACGGGAACAACAACCTCGATCCGGCAAAAGCAATGAAAAAGATCACGAAAAAGACAAAGGCGATAATACCTGTCCATCTTCACGGATATCCGGCTGACATGGATTCCTTCATGGAAATCGAGGATGTCACAATAATTGAGGACGCTGCCCAGGCCCATGGCGCCATGATAAGGAAAAGAAGGGTCGGATCTATCGGGCATATAGGCTGCTTTTCATTCAATCCGGTAAAGAACATGACGGTTGCCGGAATGGGCGGGATGATCACTACGAATGACGAAAAGATCGCCAGAAAAGTAAGGATGCTTGCTGATTCAGGACGGGAAAGCATCTTCAGCCATGAACATATGATAATCGGGTACTCATCGCGTATCGGGAGCCTCAATGCTGCAATAGGAAGGATCCAGCTCAAAAGGCTCGATTCATGGAACGAAAAAAGGCGCGAAGCAGCAAGGAAATATGCAAAAGCTCTTCCGCAGGAAATCCTTCCGCCGCTTGAAACAAGGGATATCAAGCCTGTCTTCAACAAGTTCGCGCTGAGGCTGAAAAACAGGGAGGCGCTCAAGTCGCACCTCTGGAACAATGACATACAATGCGATTCCCACTATCCGGTCCCAATACACAGGCAGCCGGCTTACAACCTGAAGGAAAGTTATCCTATGGCCGAAAAATTCGCTAATGAGACATTGTCCATACCACTGCATCCGAAAATCAAGGAAAGTGAAATAAAAGAAGTAATTAGGCAATTTCAATGTTTTCTTCAGGGTAGCCAAGTGAAACAAGCACTGCCTTGACCTTGTTTTTGTGGTTTCCCTGGAGAATTATAACATCGTCCTTTGATGTTCCGCCACAGGCAAGCTTGTGCTTGAGTTCTTTTGCGGTCTGCTGGAGCTGCGTCTTGTCAATTCCTTCGATTACAGTAACAAGTTTCTTGAATTTTTTCTTGGTCGTGTAGACCTTGATCTTCGTTGCTCCTTCCTTGTCAAGGACATCTGCCATGCCAAGGTCCATTGGTAATCCGGTTATCGGGTCTCGATCCATCGTAGTATCTTCTCCAGTGATTTATTAATTCTTTTTGGTTTTCAGCCTGGCGATCTGTTTTCGCAGGGATTTTACCTTCTCGAACCTTCCTTCGCCCCTTATCTCGAGGATTGCCTTCTCGAGCTCGGCGATCTTGGCTTCGGTTTCCTTTGCATTCAGCTTCTGTATATCGCTTTTCTTCATTCAGATCACCTTTTCCTCTGCTGTCTCCTGTTGGGTTTCCTCTGGGGGGGCCTCTGCTGCTGGTATCCGCCACCGCCGGATTCATTCGGCCTTCTTCCGCCGACGCTTCCTGCGGCCTCAATCACCTTAGGAAGCACGACCTTCGTAGTCTCCTTGTCCGGGAACACGGTACCTGGAGGAACGATCCTTACAAGCACTCCGATGACACCGGACCTGGTGTTTGCATTGATGTGTGCGACCCTGATCTGCCTTACCGGCTCTCCTGCCTTCGGGATGTATCCTGCCTGGACACGGAGGCTCTTTGCACGTGCTCCTTTTGCACCGATCTTTCCTGATGCAACGATTTCTGCACCAAGGGCTCCTGCCCGGATTATTTCCCTGAGCATGTAGTGAAGCACTGCCCTGACCTTCTTTCCCATCTCGATATACTTTGATGCCCTTTTCCCGACCATTCTCGGCTCAAGGAACTGCTCGCGCACTTCTACCACGCTTACCTGCGGGTTCTCGATCTTGAATTCCTTCTTGATGTCGTCGGTCAGCTCGTTGATGAGCCTTCCCTTCTTTCCGATGATCCTTGCAGGATTTGCAACTTCCAGCGTGATCCTCGTCACAAGCGGAGTCCTCTGGATGTCCACATTGGCAAGTCCAGCACGGTCAAGCCTTTGCTCAAGGAATTTCATTACCTTGAACCTGCTGAATGGTTCCTCGATCAATTTTTCTTGGTTAAGCATCATGAATCACCTTTTTCTGCCTTCTTCGGCTCTTCCTTTTTTGCCTCTTTCTTCGGCTCGGGCTTTTCAGCCTTCTCTTTTACCTCAGGTTTTTTAGGCTCGGACTTTGCCTCTTTCTTCGGCTCGACTTTCTTTGCTTCGGCCTTTTTTACCTCAGGCTTCGGCTTTTTCGCCTCTGCCTTCTTTGCCGGCTTCTGGAGCTCGACGCCTTTGGGAATTCCTGAACCTTCGACTATGATCTCCACCCTGGAAGTCTCGAAGTTGGATCTTGCCCACCGGCCCTTTGGTGCAATCCTTGGAAGTGTCATTTTCTTGTTGGCGCTTGCGTGCCTGACGACAAGGTCTGAGCCGATGCCCTTAACATCACCGTTTGCAATAGCGCTCCTGAGGACCTTGAGGACGATTGCTGCGGCCTTCTTCGGGTACCTTCCCTTCTTTCCGCCAAGCTCCCTCCTGTGTCCGAGCTTCTTGTTGTGCGACTTGTAGTATACAGGGACTTCCCCTGTTGCCGCTTTTTCAAGGAATGCAATCGCTGCATCGGTCTTCTTCGACCTGATATTGCCGCAGACCTGTGCGAGGTCCTTGTAGGAAGCATCCACTCCCTCAAGCCTTGCAGAAGCGCAGTTTTCTCCATAATGCTGTGAGTAACCTTTCATAACATCACTTCAATGGAACGAACTTGGAACCTCTTGTAGCACCGACACCAGGACCAGAGTGTGCAACCCTTCCAGTGGTATGGGCATAATCGCCAAGCCTTTTTCCTACTTTGTTAACGGTAATATCGACATTCTTGAACTCCTTCCCATTGTAAACGCCGAAACTGAGGCCAACCCATTCAGGAAGTATTACCGCGTACCTGATGTGGGTGCGGATCTGCTTCTTCGGGTTTTCCTTCTTGATTTCCCTTACCTTGTCGATAAGTTCCTTGTACCTCTTGTTCCTGTTTTCAAGAGCCCGTTTCAATGACCTTCTTTCCCTTGATGTAGTGATCTTGAGGAAATCCTCTACGGATACCCCGCTGATCTTGTCTTCATCAATTCCTTTCCAAACGTCTTTTTTTACCATAATATCACTTCTTTTCTACGGCAGTCCTCTTACCTTTCTTCCTACCGGTCTGCCTTGCTGCGATATGACCCACCTTCGAACCTGGTGAAGCGCTTCTAGAAACTGTAGTAGGCTTACCGGCATGGTGCTGCTTACCACCGTGCGGGTGGTTGTATGCTGCCTGGTGTACACCACGGACAACAGGCCAGAGCCTGTTTTGCGCCTTCTTCTTGTAGTGGTTGACACCTGCCTTGAGCATGGGGGCCTCGAGCCTTCCGCCTCCTGCGATTACGCCGAGCTGCGCCCTGCATTCGCTTGAGAGTTTGATCGTCCTTCTGGATGGAAGCTTGACATATACGATGTTTCCTTCCTTTGATACGATATTTGCATAGGAACCTGCGGCCTTGACCATGGTTCCGCCGTCTCCCGGATTCCTTTCCAGATTGTAAATGTATGCCCCGTCAGGAATGCAGTACAACGGAAGCACTGATCCGAGCTTGAGCTTTCCCTGGACTCCTGCGTCCACTGTATCCCCGACACCGATACCTTCCGGTGCAAGGAGGAGAACAGTCTCGTCATTGTCGTACTTCACTTTCATGAGCACTGCGGTCCTTGCAGGATCATCGACGAACTTGACGACCTTGCCCGTAAGGACACCGGTCTTCTCGATATCATCATAATCCCTGTACCTGAGATCAGTCTTGTACCTGTGGGATGGCGAGCGGTACCTTGGGGAACCGGCTCCTCTTTTCTGCTGTTTTAATCTCTTACCCATAAATATTCACCTATGCGATCATCTTGAGCTTGATTGCAACATCATCAGCCTTGAACTCTTTCTTGAGTTTTACCAGTGCGTGCTTCCCGTTCTTGGTGTGGTGCGTATTGACCGTTTCCACCTTGACGTTGAAGAGTTTCTCGACCTCATCCTGTATCTCCTTCTTGGTCGCAGAACGGCCGACCTCGAAAGTGAGCGAGTTCTCGAATTCGATTTTCCCTATTGCCTTTTCCGTCTTGATCGGTGCTATGATTATCATGCTTCAAACCTCTTTGCAAGTTCTGAAAGGGCACTCTCGCTGTAGAGAGTCAGCCTTCCGGCATGCGTTCCCGGAGCAAGGTCTTTGACCTTGAGATCCTTCGCACGAACGACATCAACGCCCGGAAGGTTTGCGCCTCCCTTGATTGATCCCTTTTCGCTGACGACTATCAGCGCAGATTTCGTGCCGTTCCTCTTTGAGCGCAAAAGGAGCTTTTTCAGGTTCAGTGCAGTGAATACGTTCTCAACATCCTTAGTCTTTGTTATCTGCTCGAACTTCTCCTCCATTATGATAGGGAGTGATGCTCCGATATCCTCGTTGAGCCTGGAGACAACATCATTCCTGCTTGCACTGAGCGAAATAGCGCTTGCAAGCGCCTTCTGGAGCTCCTTCTTGTTTATGAGTTCGACATACTTCGTCTGGACCTTGGGCGGGTGGGCCCTTCGGCCTTTCACGGATCCGGGAATCCTCTTTACCTTGCCGATCTGTCCTTTCGGAAGGACTTCGTGCGGAAGGTGGGGGATACCCTTGTTCTTCACTGTTCCGAAGTCGTCCTTACGACCCCTGTACCGTGCCGATGTCTCGAGACCGGCAAAGACGTAGCTTCCTTTCGGCTGCCTTTCCCTGCTCTCCTCGCTGAGCACTGCCCTCTTCACAAGATCAGCTCTCCTTGGAGATTCGAAAACCTCCGGGAGGTCGATCTGCTTCAGGGCTTTTCCTTCGATTGAATATACTGTTGCTTTCATGTGAACACCCTTAGATCAGGCTCGCTTCCATCTCCTTCGGTTCAGGAGACCTGACTGCAAGCCTCAGCTTTATTAACCTCTTAACGGGTCCTGGTATTGATCCCTTCACGATAAGATAATCATTATTCACGAATCCGTAATGCGGAAATCCTGCCGACGGATTTATCTCTTCCGGCTTGTCGCTTATCTTCAGGATTCTCTTGTTCAGTTCGGTCCTCTTGTGGTATCCGGTCTGCCCTGCCTGGGGAGCCGTATACATTACGTATCCCGGATGGAACGGACCAAGCGTACCGACGTGCCTCACCTTTCCGGTTGCCTTCCTTCTCTGGGTAGCGACGCCGAACCTCTTTACCGGCCCCTGCCATCCCTTTCCTTTCGTTACCGAGATGACATCGACGTATTCTCCGGACTTGAATGCCTCGGATACCTTCATCTCCTTTCCGAGGAGGGATTTTCCGAATTCGAGCTTCTCCTTGACATCTCCTCCTCCGCATCCGATTTCCATCTTCTCTATGTGTTTCTTCCCGATTTTCGTCCTTGAAGGGGATGCGAACACGAGCAGCCTGACATCATCGACCTTCTCCTCGTCTACTTTCGTTGAAAGTTTCTTGAGTGAGGCGGTTTTCAGGATCTTCTCGTCATCAGTTAGGATGTCTCCTGCTGAATTCTTGTTGTAATAGCACCTTAGCCCATAGATTGTTATCGGAGGAACCTCAAGCACTGTTGCTGCGCTTACGATTTCCTGGCCCTGTGTCGGGGATTCGGTGTCGTCAACGTATGCAACGTGAGTCATGCCGGCCTTGAAACCTACGAATCCAAGAACCCTCTTGTCTGATACTTCCTGCCAGTGCGTGCCTGCATTCTGGCTCTTAGCCCTTTTCCGTGGCCTGAATGCCATGGAACCTTTTCTAGGTTTATTGATGTCCATATCGATACCTTTTTGCCTCGCGTTGCCCGCTAATTTCAGGAAAATTCCCTACTTCATCGGGACTGCAATAGATACAATCTATTCAGCGTTGCCTCTCGACAAACCGCGCCGGAAATAATTGGATTATCATCTTTTTAGAGAGAAATATTTATAATTGCTTGGGGAATCTGCATCCGAGCCTTTCGGCAGTCTGACCCACCATTTCATGAAGCCTTTCCATCAGTGCATCGCATGATTTCTTCCTGTATTCGGCCATGCTGTCCCCGAGCGGAGGGGTGCCGTACTGTCCTTCCGAGAGGAGGCCGAGGTGGTCTATCTGCGCCCTCAGGTGCCTTGCAGCCTTTGAGATATCAGCCATCGCTTCTGCGTCACTGGCCATATCCGCACGGATGTAAACTTCCTTAAGGGCATTGGTTGCTGTTATGATGGTGTTCGCCTTCTTGTTCTCGGCATCTGATGCGCTTCTGGAGAGTGCCCTGCGTTTTACCCCTTTGAGAAACTCGAGGGCTGATTCCTTGCGCTGGGTAAGTGATGCGATCAGAGAATGGGTGTGCAGCTTCAGTTCATCAAAAGACGTTGCGGAATCTGTATTGTTTGCCGGACTAAGTAACGGCGATATCCTGAGTGTCTTTGCCCTTTGTCCGGAACTTGGAACTTCTGCCTCTAAAAAAGCTAATCCTCTCCTTTTTGTCATGTAACCCCCTACCCATAATATACGGAACTATAGTAATATATATTACTTTAGGTCGACCTAAGTTTCGAAGTCCTCATAGGAAAGGTCATTGAAAGCATAGGAAGGCGGGTCCTTCTCGAACACTGATGAGACGTCGTCCCCTACAAACAGCGTTCCACTCTCAGGAGAGAACAGAAAATCCTTGCCAATCGAGAACCGGACATACTGCTTTCCGCCCCTTGTGACAAACACCTTAACGTCTTCCGATCCGAGCGACCGCAGGAGGGCTGCAAGGTATACTGCCTTGTCGAACGAGGTGGCAACCTTGAGCTTCTCGATGTCAGGGAATTCCAGCCAGAAATTGAATGAGAAATCGATCGTCTCGATTTCCCTGATGCGGTTCACGGCAGTCTGTGCGGCCCTTGCAAAATCCCTCTTGAAGTCATAGGCGACAATTTCCGAAAGCATCTCGTCCCTGATCTTCCTGACGAATTCGTTGTAAGGCGAGACCCGCTGCCTGATGATCGAGATCGAGTGCGACTCCTTGTCATTTATGATGTCCATGTATCTCTTGATTATCAGATAATATATGGCCTCCTTCTTGCCAGCGTCCATGATATCTAGATTTCAACAAAGCTATTTAATGATTCCTCCTCTTAGACTTAATGATGATTCTGGAACATTTTATCGCTCTAGTTGGAATTTTGGCAATCATTTATGCGGCAATCGCGAAGTTCCTCCAGAACAAGCTTGTAGACAGGTCTCTGGTCGAGGGAGTCCAGGCCAAGTCGAAGAAGCTGAGTGAGGAATTCAAGAAGGCCAAGGAAAAGGGAAACCAGAAAGAGATGGATGCCATCATGAAGAAGCAGATGGAGGTCCTCCCGGAGATGAACAAGGTTATGTTCGCCCAGTTCAAGCCCATGATAATAATTATTGGCATATTCCTCGCATTCACCTGGGTAGTAGGACAGGTGGATCCGACAACACATGATGATGTCGTCATATCGCTTGCAGACAACGGCATCGGATGCGATGAACAGGCTGATGACGGCATCTACAGCGCATGCTACAGGATGAACGGCACGAATTTCGGCAAATGGACGATTACTGCAAAGTCCTTCCGCAATGGGGCAGAGGCAGGAACCAATTCGACGTATGTATCATATGTCACTGAAACGGACGATACATACCTGGAGGATCCCAAGGGCGACCCGCTCGTACTTTCAACGGACAAGAAAAGATATGAAGAATCTGAAGAGATGGTAATAACTGCAGATGCGGCATCAGTAAGCGAAGTCAGGGCTACGCTGGACAGCGGCACGCACTTCAGGGTCGATCTTCCTTTTACCATACCGATTTTCAACGTGCAGAGGATTTACCAGCCATACTGGTGGTTCATACTCATATCGCTGGTATCGAATTTGACCCTGTCCCTGGCGATCAGCCAGGCGAAGAAGAGGGGGATGCTGTGATAATAGCCATTTCAGGCCTCAGCGGCTCCGGAAAGACCACGCTCGGGAGGCTGCTTGCAGAAAAGCTCGGATACAAACTAGTATGCCCGACATTCAAGGACCTCGCGCAGAAGGAGGGAGTGAGCCTCATGGAATTCCAGAAGATGGCGGAAAAAGATCCGGAAATCGACAGGAAGTTCGACGACCTGCTTAAGGAAATGGCCACAGGAGACTGTGTTGTAACAACATGGCTCGGGCCATGGATCGTGGATGCTGACTTGCGCATAAAGGTCGACTGCCCTGTAGATGTTCGTGCAGAGAGGCTTGTCGGACGGGACGGGATGGATATCGAAGCCGCAAGGAAGCATGTAATCGAAAGGGATGAGGGCAACAGGAAAAGATATATGAAGACCTACGGCATCGACATAGATGATACAGAAAAGTTCGATGCTGTCCTGAACAGCGCGAGATTCAGCCCTGACAAGCTTGTGAGGATCGTATTGGAAATTTTGAGGGATTGATATGATAGAAGTTGGAGCGGTTTACATAATGAATGCAGGAAGGAGAAAGGGGGAAGAGGTTACAGTCAGCAAAGTGCTGGACAGCAATTTCGTAATGGTGCAGGGCGAGAAAAAAGAGAGGAAGGTATCGGTAAAGCACCTCCTTCCGAAATAGAGGAATATGAGGCTGCATCGCCTGATCTTGTGAGGAACATGTACGATTCGGTGATCATCCTTGACAAGCCCCCTGGGCATACTTCACATGAGATCACTACTTTTGTTAAAAAGATCACGGGTGCAAGCAGGGCAGGACATGCAGGAACACTTGATCCGGACGTATCAGGAGTGCTTCCGATAGCTCTCGGGAGGGCTACGAAACTTCTCCAGTATATTGCAGGAAAGGAAAAGACATATGTTGGGATAATCAAATTCAGGCAGATACAGGACCGGCAAAGGATCCTGGATCTCTTCAGTGAGTTTACCGGGGAGATAATACAGACACCGCCAAAGAAAAGCGCCGTGAGGAAAAGGCCCAGGAAGAGGGTCGTCCATTCGCTTGAACTCCTGGAAGTTAATGGCCGGCTCGCCCTGTTTGTAGCCAAAGTCGATGCAGGAACATACATACGAACCCTCTGCAAGGACATCGGAACGAAATGCGGTGGTGCCAGGATGGAGGAGCTGCGCAGGATAGCGGTCGGAGATATAACAGAGGACCAGTGCGTGAAGATGCATGATGTTATAGATGCGGTATATTACTCAAAAAAAGGCGATGGCACAAGGCTGGAAAAGATGCTGAGGAGGCCGGAGGAATTGATCGATCTGCCTAAAGTCGTGATAAAGGAATCGTCGCTTCGCAACATAATGAACGGGGCCAGGATAATGAAGCCCGCAATTTTAGAGGACAGTGGAGAAAAAGAGAGGGTTGCCGTATACTGCAACGAATTATTCGTCGGAGTAGGCATAAGAGAAGAAAAAGGAATAAGGATGGAAAGGATGCACCTAGTTGCACACTTCCTTTGAGACCTCGACCATCTTCGTCACGTTGGAACAGTCGTTCCTTGTCTTCGTGACGTCCTGGCAGTCTTCAACGACCGGAACATCAGTAACTACGAGCTTGCATGTTGCGGAATTTATCGGAGCTCCCGGATCATAGAACTGCTGGAAATCGAAAAACTGGGATTCCTCCGGATCGATCGTCTTCGTGATCGGCTCCCTCGAAAAAGTAGCCTTCCCTGAAACGAAAGTCGCGCCAACAGTCCATTCCCCGGACTTCCGCTTGTCGAGGTTCGTAATTTCAAGAGTACACCTTGTCACTGCCTTGCTGCATGAGGAGCAGTTTGAAAGGTTCGTTCCCCCGCATCCCTCATCAGAAAGCGAGCAGATGTGCGATATCGAGGCCATGGAGGTGTTGTATTCAAGTTCCCTCCTTTCACAGACTTCTTCCGTGTATGCGACCTCACCGCATTCTTCGATGACAACCGGGACCATCTCTGTAACTGTATGGCATACCGGCTCCTGCTGCGGAGGCTCGATGATCGGAATGCCCGAATCGGATCCAAGGCACCCGAATGCCAAAAATGACATGAGCAAGATGATGTATTTCATGAGAATGAATTGGTTGCTACATTTTTATTACTTTGTGAATAGTTTTTTCTCATGAGACGAATTCTTTTTCTGATATTGATTGCAGGGCTTGCAATAGCAGAGAACGCAACCGACGCCTTCGACAGGTGCCTTGATGATTGCTGCCATGCAGGAAACGGAAGCCTGAACGGCAGGTACTGCGAACTCAAGGACTATGCCGCATACGATTCGTGCGTAGACAGATGCACGGCCGAGTTCTACGATAACATAGATTACAGCTATTCCTGCTGCGGGCCGGCCTTCATACTGATAGGACTTGCTGTTTTTTCATTCAAAAATTAGTAGAAAGTTTTGGTTAAGCTTTTTCTAAAAGCTTAAACGCTGAGGGAGGGATTTGAACCCCCAATCCACAAGGGACACGCTCTCCGTTAAAAGGCATCCAAAACGGGCTGCCCAGGTTAAAAGTTCCAGGCGTGCGCACTACCAGGTTATGCGACCTCAGCAAAACTCAGACAATCTGACGTCGAAGTTTTATCAAACTTCCTGAGAAAATATCAGCAAAGTTTATACTCATTAGTTATGCTAGGTTTTTAATAGTTAATTGAGAAAAAAAGCTGTGAGGGTTATGGATCTGAAAAATACAGACAGTGCTATTGCTGAATTGATAAAAAAGGAAGAAGAATACCAAAAGGGCACCATCAGGCTGATTGCATCCGAGAACTATGCAAGCAGGGCGGTAATGGAGGCGACCGGATCTGTTCTGGCCAACAAATATGCAGAAGGATATCCCGGAAAGAGGTATTATGCAGGCAACAGGTATGTCGACCAGATAGAGACCCTAGCAATTGAGAGGGCGAAAAAGCTCTTCGGTGTCGGCCACGCAAACATGCAGCCGCATGCAGGAGCTTCTGCCAACATAGCCGCATTCTTCGCATTTCTTGAACTTGGTGACAAGTTCATGGGCCTTGATCTGAGCCACGGAGGCCACCTCACGCACGGTTCGCCAGTGAATTTCTCCGGCAAATGGTTCAGGCCGGTCTCATACGGGGTATCCAGGGAGACCGAGGTTCTTGATTATGACGAGATCAGGAAGATCGCGATTGCGGAAAAGCCGAAACTCATTATCTGCGGATACACCGCATACCCGATGGTTATAGATTTCAAGGCATTCAGGGAGATCTGCGATGAGGTCGGAGCCGTGATGATGGCGGATGTAAGCCACATAGCAGGACTAATCGCAGGAGGAAGCTATCCTAATCCTGCAGAATATGCCGACATAATAACATCCACTACGCACAAGACCCTCAGAGGACCGAGATCCGCGATGATACTTACAACGGAGGAAAATGCAAAGAAGGTTGACAAGGCCGTATTCCCGGGGCTTCAGGGCGGGCCGCTTGAACATTCCATTGCAGCAAAGGCAGTCTGTTTCCATGAAGCAATGCAGCCGGAATTCAAGGAATATGCGCACCAGGTCATAAGAAATGCGAAGGTGCTTGCAGAAGAACTTGTATCAAACGGCCTCCGGCTTGTAGGCGGAAAAACGGAAACGCACCTGGTCCTTCTGGATCTTACTCCAAAAAACATTACAGGAAAGGATGCCCAGATTGCACTCGAAGAGGCAGGCATCATCACGAACAGGAACACGATTCCGTTCGATACCCAGAGCCCCTTCATCACGAGCGGACTCAGGGTCGGGACCGCTGCATTGACAACGCGCGGCATGAAAGAGGGGGAAATGAAGGAGATAGCATCAATGATAGGAAAGGTAATTGACAATCACACCGACGAAGAAATGAAGGGGAAAATTCGGGGACAGGTTCAGGAACTATGCGATCAGTTCCCGATATATAAAGAATGAAAAAGGAAAAATACGCGATATAATAGTTAATTTAGAAAGAATTATTTCTTTCTTGTTGTTTTTTTCTTGGTTGTTTTCTTAGCAGTTTTTTTTGCTGTCTTTTTTACGGTCTTTTTCTTTGGTGCTGCCTTCTTGGTTGTTTTTTTCTTGGTTGCTGTTTTCTTTTTTACTACCATTTCTGTTTTCACCCCCGGATTGTGTTTGAAAAAAAATAACAATAGAAGATTAATAAATCTATGCTCACTTTTGCCAAAAAATTCGAGAAAAAAAGTATTTTTGCGCAGAAAAAAAGATAAAAGTTGCAAAAAATTATTTCATCAAGTGAACGATTTTTGTTGGATATGGAATCTTGATTTTTTCTTTTTCCAAAATGGATTTCAGCTCAAGATTTATGTTCTGCTGTGTGTCCATGTACTGATTGAAATCTGGAGTGTCGAGGAAGTAAACCACCTCGTAAAGCAGGCGGTAGTCCTCGAATCTCGCGAAATGGGCGCGATCGAACCTTGTGAATTTGGAATTCTCTATTGCCTTCTTCACATACACCGGAATCTTCTCGAGCTTTTCATTCGGGGTGTTCAGGTCGACTCCGAAAGTGAATACTATCCTCCTCTCCTTCATCCTCTTGTAATTGTTTATCCGCGAGGACGTGAGTTCCTGGTTCGATACAATAAGTTCCTGTCCCTGGAGGGTCCTTATCCTGGTTGTCTTCACTCCGATCTTTTCAACGGTTCCCATGTCAGCCCCGATGATGATGAAGTCTCCGACCTTGAACGGCTTGTCAAGGTGGATCGAGAAGTATGCGAAGATATCGCTCAGAACTGTCTGCAATGCAAGTGCAATCGCGATTCCTCCTATTCCAAGGCCGGTAAGCAATGCTGAGACATCATATCCCAGATTGGATACTATGGCAAGAGAAACAATGACCCACAATGAAAGCTTCGAAAGCTGGACAAGGAGATTGACTACTGACTTGTCGACCTTGTCTTTCCTGTGGTCCAGGATTTTCCTTGAAGTGAAATCGATCAGGATTCCGGCAGCTCTTATCACATAGAAACCGGTAAGTATCAGAACGGCATAGTAGACAAAGTCTGATATCACCTGCTCGACAACAATGAATTCAAGCGATATCCATAGCGAAAGCAGGATATAGAATAGCCAGCCGAACGAATCGACCACCTTCACTATAACATCATCGTAATCGTTCTCGGTCTGTTTCGCGATGGCCTTCAGCCTTGCAAGAATTATGAACTTGAATGTGCGAAGGACAATGAGCGATAATATGAACACGATAGCTGATGACAGATAGTCTACTGCGAGGTTATCCCCTATCGGAGTTTCAAGGAAAGTTCCCCCCACATATTCCCTGAGGATGTCTTCAAACATGGCTACTCACCATCGTTTGCTTTCTTGAACAGCTTTACCATCTTTGCCTTAACAGTGACCGGAATTGGGACTGCGACCTCTATGAGTTCGACTGTTATTTCATCCTTTGCTTCGTCGATCTTCTGGACCTTCGCCCTCTCGCCCTTGAAAGGACCTGAGGACATCTCGACAATATCGCCGTTCTCGATCACGATGGAAGGCTTGTTTTCGGAGCTGATCAACTTGCTCAGTTCCTCCATCTTTATCTGGTCCCTGAGGAAGCCTTTTACGTGCTTGACCTTCTGGATCAGGTTGACCAGCGTATTCTCGTCCGCCACTTCTACGAAGAGGTAGCCCTTGACGGTTTCAACATTGGTTATTGAATAGACATCCAGCTTCTCTGCCTTCGCCTTCTTCATCAGTATTTCTGCGATTATCTTTTCCTGGCCCGAAGTAACTCTGATTGTATGAATCATTTTTTCACCCGATCAGCCCGAAGATTATGAACATTATGAATCCCACTAGCCCGAATAACGCTATTCCGGTTGCAGTGACCTTTGCCACCTTTGTATATTCATCTCCTGTCGGCTTCCTTGAAATGTGAATAATCCGATTGCATCTTTTAATTAACTCATTGATTTCCAAACGATCACCCGATAATGTCCAAATCCAGCTCCTCAGTATTCTGCTCGACATCCTTCCTCTTGGGGAAACGGACTCCTCCAAGGACAACCAGTACGCGCATCGAGGATTTCTTTATGTTCTCGTTCACGCGAGCTCCCCATATGATGTGGGCATTGGGATTGATGTGCTTGGCAGTCGCAGCAACTACGAATTCCGCTTCCTTCAGGCTCATGTCCTCGCCCCCGACAACATTGATAAGTGCCTTGGTGGATGTTGAGACGTCTGCATCAAGAAGGGGCGAATTGAGTGCGGTTTCCACTGCAAGCCTTGCGCGGTCCTCCTGCTTTGCATCGAGCGACGCCTCGCCAAGCCCTATAACGGCGAAGCCGGCATCGGAAAGTATCGTCCTCAGATCTGCAAAATCGACGTTTACAAGCCCTGACTGGGTCACGAGCTCTGCTATTCCCTTGACAGATCCTGCAAGCACCTCATCGCAGACCTTGAACGCCGTGTTTATCGGCAGGTCCGGAACAAGGTTCAGGAGCTTGTCATTCTTGATAACTATGAGAGTATCCGTATTCTTCTTGAGCTTCTCGATCCCGGATATGGCATTTTCCATCCGGATCTTCCCTTCTGAAGTGAAAGGCAATGTCACGACTGAAACGACCAGTGCCCCCTGGCTCTTTGCCGCTTCGGCTATGATCGGGGCGCTTCCTGTACCGGTTCCTCCACCCATTCCGCATGTGATGAATACCATGGAAGCATCCTTGAGCGATTCCTTTATCTCTTCTGCTGACTCCTTTGCTGACTCCTCGCCGATTGTCGGATTCGATCCGGCCCCTCTTCCCTTGCTGACGGTCTTTCCAAGGAGTATCTTCTTGTTTGCCCTTGTATGGAGTAGGTGCCTTGCATCGGTGTTCATGGCAAGGAGATTCACACCGTCGATACCAAGCTCGAATATGCGGTCCAGGGTGTTACTGCCGCTTCCTCCTGCCCCGACGATGTAGATCTTCTGCTCTGTTTCCTGGATGAATTTAAGGAGCTCCTCGTCGTCAGCGGTCTTGGTCAGCTGCTGAGCCATCTCCTTGTTTTCTTGAGGATTGTAATGGTATTGTGATTCTTCCATATGAACACCTAGAATTTGTAGAGTTTACTTATATGAAAACATATATATAGCCTTCAGTCTTCCCACTGGTCGGATGAGCGATAATCCATGTTCCACTGGGGAGGAACGTAGTCGTTCTTCTTGTAGAAATATGCATATGCTAGTCCGAAGAGCAGCCCTCCTAAGTGGGCGGCACTGGCAATTCCTGATGCCGGATTGAATGCTCCCATGAATTCAAGGACTATCCAGAGTATGGCTGCATGCTTCATCTTCATCGGGATGAACCAGACGAAGATCCGAAGATCCGGAAGGAGCATCGCCACTGCTCCGAGTATTGCATATATGGCGCCGCTTGCCCCCAGTGCCGGGATGGGCGGGATGATTCCGAGCAAAATCGTCAAAAAGTAGCTAAATCCGCCCACTAGGCCGCCTAAAAAGAAGATAATCAGGTAATCCTTGGATGTTACCTTCCTCTCGAGGATGGATCCGAAGAGGAAAAGGGCATAGCCGTTGAATAGTATGTGCATGATGTCTCCGTGGAGGAACATGCTGGTGATGAAACGCCAGGGTTCGCTCAATGCCTTTGCTGGATCGAATATGAAGGCTGCCTCGAACTGTGCGCTTGTCATCTGTATGAAGAATGCTATAACGATTATTCCGAGTATTATAGTCGTCAAGTTAGCCATAGTCCCACCTGAACACTATGATTGAGAGATCGTCCTTCTTGGGATCGAGCACCAGGCCCGGCTTCTCGATCTTCCCCTTTTTCAGCCTGTCTGAGATCTCCCTTTCAAGGCATTCAACAATCTCTTTTGGATCATCGGATTTAATAAGTTCCCCCAAATCCTCCTTTCCTGAGGCATCGGTCACAAAGCCTTCCTTGGTCTGGATATACAGGTTGTCAACCAGGCCGTCTGATGCAATGATCAGCAGATCGCCCTTGCGAAGGAGCCCGTCTGCGAAATTTATCTCGATTTCCGACCCTGTCTTTCCGAGAACAGAGGTCACGATGTTCCGGTATGAGAGGAACTTCAGGACAGAATCCTCATTTTTCACCGCCCTTGCAAGCGGGAGCTCCAGGCTGACTTGGCCGTCCCTCATGCTGTATATTGCAGAATCGCCGACAGAGGCGAGGGTAAGACGTCCGGTCTTCTCTATTACTGCGACTGCAAGGGTAGTATACCCCTTCTTGATGCTGTTGTTGGCATCGCTTATCGCCTGCCTTATGATGTTGTCGGTTACAACGTTGTGGATCTTGAGGGATTCGAGCAGCGCTTTTGCCGCATTTGTCGCTGCATCCCTTGCGCCTTGCTCGCCGCTGACGCCGTCGAAAACAGCGAGGACGAGCTTCCGCTCATCTTCATAGACTATGATCTGGTCGCCGCACACTTCATGGCCCTTTTTCACAAGCGAATGCACCGGCCCGAACTTAGTCATTGAATGCCTCCCTGATCGTTTCGAACGGGGCATCGCTCTTGAACGATATCTTTGAGAAATGCGTCCGCTCGGCCTTAAACCCCTTCTCCCTAATTCTTGAAAGCACGTCCTTCATCTTGGGAAGGGGGTTTACCCTGAACATCCTGCAAAGGGCGTGGATATTGTAATAATAAGGCGGCATCCCGATCTCGGATTTCAGCAGACCGAGCATTGTCTTAATTTCCTCATGGTCGCTGTATTCCCGCTCTTGGTTGAGTTTCTCCATCCTTTCTATGAACTGCATGTCATGGATGTCTTTTAGCCAGAGCTGCCCGGCATAGTCCAGGCCCTCTTTCGGGAACCTGCCCTGCTCCCTGTATCCGGTTTCCCGGTCATATGAAACATATCCGAGGCAGTTCATGGAATCGAATGCACGGTCGGCGCTCCTTTGCAGTTTTATTATTGATTTCAGGTAATGCTTGTCTGAAAATGATACCAAGGGGGTGATCCCGAAATTGAATTCAGCTGCGACTTCCGCTATCCTCTTTATCATGATACGGAGGCCGGTCTCGTGCGTGAACTCGTTGTTCAATGGCTTGGAGTGGTAGTTCTTAAGGGATGGTGCCACTTTTCCCCCGCAGAGCACAGCAACATCTGTTGCAGTTACAGACAGGTATGCGGTTTTTTTCGGATTGAAGAACCTCATCGAATCGAGAAGGTAGGGACTCGGGGTTCCGAACGGGTCGATTTCTACGAAATCCCCCTGGAGATCGAATGCTGCGCGGGATATGTTTCCGGTCACGAATTCTGCATTGATTCCTTTTGCGTTCTTCTTGGCCAGTTTTATCGCATCCTCTTCAATGTCAACGAATGTTACGGATTTCACGTTTGGGTTTTCCTTTGCATACCTGATTCCCCTGATCCCGGATGCGCAGAATGCATCGACAACATCCAGCTCATCAGCTATGGCGCCCACAGCAAGCGATGAAAGAGAGCGGCACAGCTGCATCAACGGATTGTAGAATACCTTTTCGCTGGTGCTGAACCTGATTTTTTCCTCTTGCAATTATCCACCCTTCATGAATTCCGCCATTGCAACGGTAGCGTAGCTTCCGGACGGCAAAACGAATCTAAAATGTTTATCAAAAGAAAAGTTCTTTAATGGTGCAAGGAGCGTCCGGTAGGTTCCCTTTGAGGAAATCTCCGGAATCCTCGGAATCCTGAAATGGTCTTTTGTTATGGCGTATTTTCCAAGGATCTCGGTTTCACGGGCGTTTATCGGCGACTGGTATCCTATAAGCTTTCCGCATATCCAGCCCGAAGCGTCAGCCTTCTTTATGTCTGGAAAGCCCATTGTTTCCCCGCAGAAGTATTCGCCCTGCTCAAGTTCGATGCCATCTTTGATCCTTTCAGATAGCATCTCGTTGAAGAGGTGGGACTGGAACGCGTGGACAAAGAGGAGCAGTGTTGTGCGCGGGAGATACTTCAGGGCTGCAATGTAGTCCTCGTTTCTCGAAAGCACTGAAAGCATCTTACGTTCAAGCCTCAGGTGCTTTGGAAAAGTCCGAAGCGCGGCGCTGAAATCTTTCGTGTCCAGAAGTTCCTGCCTTGCCGCCCTTGATTCAGCATTCTCTTCTCCAAGGATGTCGCATAAAAACATCATGCATGCGTCCTCGAATTTTTCTTCCAGTATTTTCTGCCCGATTAAATGGGTGTTCCTCCTTGTTGATCCGAACCTCTGCTCTCCGAAATAATTGGGGAATTTTCCGCCAAGCTCTTTTTCTATTTCCGCCACCCGCTCATGGTCGTGCGCTTCACGTACGGTGATCGTGAACCTGTTTCCAAGAAGGGACCCGAGCCTGACCTTGTCCGGGGCAGGCCATGCGCCGTTTATCCGGATATCCTTTATCTGGATGCCGAGGATTTCCTGCGGAGTGACATCGTATGCTGAACCAAGCTGGACTGTCAAAGCCACCTTGTCCTTTGTCCCTGCAAAATCGATACGCTTGTGGCCGACATGAAGCTTTTTTGCGATCTCAAGTGCTGCTGATGATGTGGACCAGTTTTTTTTCTGCAGCACGAAGTGGGTGAACCTGCCTGTTCCTTCCCGTGAAATAGTTTTATCCAGTTCCAGGATGGTTCCGTCAGGCATAACCTCCTCGACTATGAAATCCTCAGGGCTTTGCTTTAGTATTCCGCCTATCCCGGGAGAAGTTGAAAGGTACATGGAAGAAAAAGGTTGGCAAGATATTAGAGGCTTTTCGATTTATCAGATCGCTTTCAGCAGATCGGCCTTCGTGATGATGCCAATTATTTCGCCGTTCTTTTCTACCAAAAGGGCAGGATAATGCTTAAGGAGATCGGTTGCAACATCGATTATCGAATTTGCAGGAATCGAAGGGAATGCATCGTCCATTATGTCATCTATCAGGACGTCCTTTGGATTTTCCTCATCAGTAAGAACGCCAAGTATCGCTGATTCGCTGACCGAACCTATGCAGTTGCCGTTCTCTATTACAGGAAGCTGCGAGATGTCCTCTTCGCGCATGATCTTTATCGTCTTGGATACGGTGTCCCTTGAAGTAACTGAATAGATTTTTTTCGTCATCACCTGCGAAACGAGCTTCTTCTCCTTTTTCTGGTATTCCTCGAGCGCGTTCATTATCTGGACGACCTTGGAATATGCGGGATCGATCTTGTTCGATTCTATCTTTGCAATGAGCGACTGGGAAACTCCAGAAAGGTCTGCAAGCTGCTTCTGCGTAAGGCCCAGCTGCTTTCTAATTTTCCCGATTTTCTTCACTTCATTCATATTGGAATTTTCTCAATGAAAATTATTAATGCTTTTGATCATGAGAATGGCGATTCAGACGAGATTATTCCTAAAGGAATAATTTTTACAAAAAAATATAAATAGAAGAATATGGTAATTCATTGTTCACGGTGATAATTATGGTACATGGCTTAGAGACACTGAGAGTTTTGAATGATGAGGCAAGCAGGAGAAAACCGAAGAAGGTAAAACCATTGCCTTCTTTGGGAAATCCTGCTGCAGTAAGGAGATATCTCAACAGGCCCTGGGAAGAGGGACCGATCGAGACGAGGACCATCGGGAATCTCGATGAGAAATCGCTTAGCCCGAGAGCTGTCCGGGATCTTGTAAACAGCGGTGCGCTTAATGATATTCCTGCTAACAACGGGCATGCACTCGAAGAGGATACAAAAGGGGCGCCTTCGGTCAATCCTTCTGTTCGGCGCCGTCATGCGAACCGTTGAACTTGAGATCATAGACATGGCTTAGGAAATTCAGGAGCACCACGTGATCCTCCCTCACTTTATTTACTGTCCTCACTTTTGACAGGTCCATGGAATTGATGAGCCAGTCCTTTCGCTGGTCCACAAGTTCCTCGATATTCGACCCTTCGAAATCAGGATGGAACTGGACCCCCCATGCAGAGTCGCCGTATCGGAAAGCCTGCACCATGTCGTGCATGATTCCGTAGGCAAGGACAGTGGATCCTGGAGGGGGCTTTGAAACATAATAGAAATGGGAGAATAGTGCATCGAATTTTATCGGGAAATCCTTGAAGAGTATATCATCCTTATACTTCGGAGTCATCCTGACCTTTGCATAGCCTATTTCTCCGAAATAGTTCTTCGGAATCCTCTGGACCTTTCCGCCGAGTGCAACGGCCATTGCCTGATGGCCGAAGCATATCCCGAATACCGGAATCTTCGGATCATCGATCACCCTCTTGAGGAACTTCAGCAGACCCTTCATCCACGGATTCCTGGCAAGGTTCTCATCGTCTACGTT
>JBNLBN010000013.1:0-35165 GCA_050303335.1 Candidatus Micrarchaeia archaeon | reverse complement strand
TACTTCGGGCCCAAGGGCAATGGCGCCGAATGGCAGAGCTTCGGGCTCGGCTGCCACAACCCGCGCCTCGACATCGACAATATCAGCTGCAATCCCGCCATCACGCTCTTTATCTGGTCGTATCCTGCTATGAATATCAGCACCACCAGGAGCAGGCCGATTATGGTGACTATCAGCCCCACTTCCGCGCTCAGTATCTGTATCGCGATCAGCGCCGCAATAAGATAGAGTATCAGCCCCATCGTTCCCTTAAGCAGGCTGATGGAACGGTATATCCCTGACTTGTCCCTTACTTTCCTCTTGTGAACGTCTATTCCTGTCAGCACCACCCTGACAACGATATTCGCAACCGCGAATATCATTATTATCTCGAATATCTTGAAGAACTCAAGTTCGAAGAGCGTGTTGTCCACCAGGCTGATCGCGACAGAAAGCGATAAAAAGAACAGTATGAACGAGACCGAGAGGAAAAGCTCCTTAAGGGTTTTCGGGATGAAGAAGAACTTGGAATTTCCGATGACGGCGAACAAAGTCCGCACGATCATTGACCAGATCACGATGAGAAAAACAAAAACGCCAATCAATATTCCTCCACCTATAAGTAAGCTGTCTATATCGGCCATAGATTCAAGTAGTGTTTAAATCTTTTTAAACGAACTGTTTTTTGAGGGAGTCGAGTTCCTTCTCCATTTTGTCAGCATGGAAGAGCGCAAGATGGTTCAGCATGTCCTCCGGAACATCATCAAGCCCATAACCGTTCTTCTCTACCATCGCGATCATCTCGTCGGAAACAGTCATCTGCTCCTCAACGATGTCCTTAACCTTTGCTATGTGCTGCGGTACATCATCGAATGCCTCGGCAAGGTTTATCAGGTTTTTGCAGTAGTTGTGGACCCCGCTTGATTCGATTCCGTTCACGATGCTCTGGTATTCAAGGTTCTTGAGCATGGCATGCGATGGAACATAGATCACGTTGTCCTCGAACAGGAACGGCTCCTCATTTCCCAGGTCGGAGGGCTTGACATCTATCTGCTGCTCCTCTATCTGCTTGAGGAGGTAGACAAGGAGCGCGGATGTGGAGAATATTATTTCAGGGTGCGTCATGTCCGGGCCGCGGTATTCGAATGTTCCTATCTTGTTTACACGCAGCGGCCCCCAGACGAACTTCAGTGTCGGGTAGCATGCTATCTCGTTTGTCGGGAATTTCTTCTGTTCCAGAAGCCTCAGCCATTCGGATTTCCTCTGGTCCGCCATCACCCGGATATCATCAAGCGTGAACTCGAAGTTCGGAAGGGTTCCGAACATCGGAAGGTAATAGTGTATCCCGGCCATCTCCCCGTCCCCCTTCACGACCTTCCTGTCACGGTATGTGAGCACACGGCAGTCCTTTGCCCAGTTCTTTCCCATCCAGAAGGGCGTTGACTGGCAGAACGTGATGATCGCAGGATCGGTTGCTGCAAGGAAATTGTACTGGTTGATGAATATGTCCTTTGCATTTGATTTGGAAACTATCTTTATCGCTTCGGAATCGACTATCCCTTCCGGAAGGGTGTAATGGAAATGGAATCCGCAGATCCTTCCTTCCTTGAAAGTGTTCTCCCCGAGCACTGCCTTCTTGGCATCATACCATGAGGATGTTTCAAGTTCCGGAAGCTTCCTTCCCGGATGCGTTCCAAGGGGAAGCAGATGATATCCTTCCTTCTTGGCTATTTCAATCGCGTCAGCGATGTCATCTATGAATTGCGCCGCACATTCCGGGACGCTGCGCTCCTCCTTTGCCCCGAGTTCAAGAAGGGATTTTGAAATCTCCTTCCTTATTACTGTTTCAACGCGCTTGCCTGAGGCTGCCTTTATTATGTCAGGGGCGCCGTTTACGAGCTTCCCCTCACTGTCAAGAGTTATCAGTTCTATTTCTAGACCGTATTTAGATTCCCTCTCTAGCACCATGACCCTATTTTGCATCAATCTTTTATAAATTGGACTATGTCCAGCAGTTCATCGAAACTGCCGATCTCATAATCCGCATTGGAGTGCTTTTTCATCGACCCGTATCTTGCCCAGCAGGTCCTGAGGCCGACTTTCCTTGCGCCCTCGATATCGCGATCCGGATTGTCTCCAACAAAAAGGCATGCGGGTGCAAGCAGGTTAAGTTTCTTCAATGCAAGGTAGAACGGGCTCGGGTGGGGCTTTGTTTCCATCGTATCGTCATGTGTTATCACGATGTCAAATTCCTTCTCGAGGCCTGTAAGCACAAGGCGCTGCCATGCCTTGTTCCTCGGCGCATCGGTAACTATGCCAAGGGAGAATTCCTCCCTGAGTTTCCTGAGGATCATCTTCACCGAAGGATATGGCCGGAGCACATCGAATTTCTTTTCAAGGTATGCGATTATCGCCGCCTGCTGGATCCTCTCCCCGTCATTGACGTCAAGGTTGAACGGACGTATAACGTCATGGAACGTTTTCTGGTACTCTATTCCCTTTTCGTCATATACGGAGAATATCTTCCCGTATGCCTGTATCTCGTTGATCGGCAGGCCCTGCCTTACCATCGCCTTTGCCGCAGCCTGGGCAGTCACCTTCTTGAAAGTAAGGAAGTCGATCAGGGTGTTGTCAAGATCGAAGAGTATCGCTTTAACCATGGGAGGCTATCCCTGCCAAACTATTTATTTCTGCGGAAATCCACTGCTCCACAAACTATAATTATCAGGAATTCCAAGTAATTACGAGGTGGTTTGATGACCTTTGAAATGCTTTCCAGGTGGTTATGGGATGGGTAGGAACATACCGTCCACAACTTACAGGGTGGATCTCAAGCTCCGCAAATGGGAGAATTTCTCAAGGCATCTTGGAAGAAGGGAGCAGGAAATCTTCCGGGAACTGGCTGCGGCCGCAAGGAACAGGAGAGGGGCGATCGATGCAAGCCATGAGGCTGACATAGGGGTTGCGATACTTCTTGCGATGATAATAAAGGTGATGGCTGATGAACGGGCTGGAGGCGAGAAGGAATGGCCTGAAGACGGGATTCCGGAATCTTGATGACATGATAGACATCGGATGCGGCATCATACTGATCCGCTCGCTCGATGTTCCGTTTCTCTCAAGGATGGCGCTCAACATTCTTGCAAGGAATTACAAGCCAGGGAAAAAATCTCTCTATCTCCACTGGGTCGACTATCACAAAAGGTACTGGACCATCGACCATGATTACCTTGCAGGGCTTGCAAAGCAGTGCGGCGTTGATCCGGATGCCCTTTTTGAAAGCGTCTATTTCAGGAGGACTTTCTCGAGGGACGGGAACGAGATCGGCGGTAACTGGGAGATTGAGGTGGATGCAGACTTCATAATCCTGGATTCGCTGAGCGAGCTCTACTGCGAGGGGAAGAACAGCAGGGCGATGGTCTATTCGATCGGGAAGTTCGTGCAGCTTTGCATAAGGAACGAATGCCCCGGAATAATCCTAGATTACAGCAGGATATCCCATCCCTACGCCGAGCAGGTGGCATCGATAATACTTGAGATAGAAAATGGCGCCGTCAGTGCGCTCAAGCATCCTGTGCTCGGGGAAGTGAGGGCTGATCTCAATGAACAGCAGCGGCTGTGGCGATGGGTTTGCTGACCAACATATTCTTCAGGAACGGGCTCGTGCACCTGGTCTACCGGAAGGATGGCGTGCGGGAGATAGTAACTGACAGTTATACGCCCTATTTTTACGTGGTCTCGTCTGATCCGCAATACCACTGCAACGTTATCTCCGGCCACCCGTACGTGATTTCCGCAGTAATAGAAGAAAAATATTACGGGCCGGATCCTCTTGATGCCATAAGGGTATCATGCAACTACTGGCAGTTCGAGCAGCTTGTAAAGGATTTGCGGGTGCTCGATGCGGAATTCGCGGAAACAGGAATCCCGCACTACCTCAAGTATATGCACGATCGGAAGCTGCGCTTTTTTGCCGGGCAGATGGAGGATGTCGTATATTCAGGCGGCAATGACCGCGATGCGGATGTGATTCTCGGGACATTCGGAAAACGATATGATGAACCCATCTACCTGCAGATTGAAAGATACCAGGACATCTACCATGAGGAATCTGAAAGTCCTTCCGAGAAACTGATGAAGGTAATGGAGCTCTCGAGGATAACCGGCGCAAAGGCGGACGATGTCCTGCGCCTCACTCCAGGAGCGCTGAACAATTTCCTCCACACGCGCTCTGCCTGGAATTCCAATGCTATAATGCCGGACAAGAAGCTGTTCCTTGAAAAGCCGAAGACTCTGCGCGAGCTTGAACGGGTTGACAGGGGCGGGACGATATTCTATCCAAGGCCTGGCATATATTACAACGTCGCGAAATGCGATTTTGCGAGCCTGTACCCAAGCATAATAGTGAAATACGGGATAAGTCCCGAGGGCCGCAACATAGTGCCGGAAGGTATAAGGGAGGTGCTTGAAACGAGGCTTCATCTGAAAAAGATGATGAATACGGAGAATGACCCGCGGAAAAAGAGGATATTCAGCATCCGGCAGCGCGCCCTGAAGAACATCCTCGTAACCTGCTTCGGCTATCTGGGCTTCAAGAATTTCATATTCTCCAATGTAGAATGCAAGGAGGAAGTGGTTATGAGGGGGCGGATGATAATGGAGGAGACAAAGCATATTGCAGAATCATTCGGCCTGGATGTCATCTACGGCATAGTGGACAGCGTATTTGTCTGCGGGCAGGGGGATTTCGTATCATTTGCTGAAGACGTGAGCCGGAGGATCGGGATCGTGCTTGAACTTGACTGCATATTCGACTACATCGCATTTCCGGAGGCGGAAAACGGATCCGGCATAGCGAACAAGTACTACGGCATCACAGGAAGCGGCATTGAAGCAAGGGGAATATCCATGCGGCATTCCGATGCCCCCCGTTTCATAAAGAGGTTCCAGGAAAGGGTGATCCTTGATCTCAGGAACCATGCTGCCATATTCAGGTCAGAAATGGAAATGATAGAACAGAATCCCATGGAGGATTTTGCGATCACCAAAAGGATAAGGCGGGAGATTTACCACTCCAATCCTCCTCATGTAGTTGCCTCCAGGTTCCAGGAAAAAAGCGGGTCTGTCACGTTCGTCTACACAAGCAGGGGGCCGCGGCCCATTGCCGTTGCGCAGGAGATCGACTATCCAAAATACAGGGAACTCCTCAGGAGGTCCTATGATGAACTGATTAGGGGAATTTTTAATTATTAGGCTGGATTCTCATACAATGATCTCCCGGACAATCAACATCATCGCAATCACACTGCTGTTCCTGCTGGCAACAGTATATATAATAGATTTCTCCAGCGAATCGGTCAAGACCGTAAACAGGCCCAGCTACAATTACACTCCGCCGGCAAGAGAGGTCGTACCTGAACCTGAACCTCCGCCGATAGAGGATAACATGGAGACCAGGATATTCAGCCTGGTGAACATGGAGAGGCAAAAGGAGGGCCTGCAGGAACTTGTCTGGGATGAAAAGATTGCATCAGTGGCAAGGGAGCACAGCGAAAATCTTGCGAAGGAGAATGAGGATCTGACGCAGAAGGACCTGCTATGCCCCATCCCGCTTGTGCACCATGAGGGGTTTGATTTCGGCCTCTACCATGACGACCGGCTCGAAAACCGCGGAATATATGATTTTCTGCAATCAGGAGAAAACATATTCCTTGTATCTTCCTGGGATTCAAGAAGGACCAATGACGTGGATGAGGTAAACTGCACCATGCCGGCCCAGCCTGAGGGCGATGGCGTCGAGGATGAACTCATGAAGCGCCTTGAGGAAGCGGAAAATATGCAAAGGGTGGACTGGACATTCCATTATGCCGACAACCAGTCGATAGAGAAATCCATAGTGGTCGGCTGGATGAACAGCGAGCTGCACAGGAAGAACATCCTCATGCCCGGATACAGCCACAGCGGAATAGGCATATCAAAGGTTAATGATTTCTACATAGTGGTCCAGGTCTTCATTGAAAAAATAGACTGCGGCTATCATCTTGGTCCATGCTGTCCGCAGAACAACACGCTCTATTGCTACCAGCCGGCAACCTGCCTCGGCACAACGTGCGTTATTAAAGAATAATTGTTATTTATGTCCATGAAAATTAAACAGGAATTAGCAGAAGCATTGGGGAAGCAGGTTTCAAAGGAGTTCTATGCAGCTTATCTTTACTATTCCATGGCAGGGTATTTTGAGAGCAAGAATCTGAAAGGATTTTCTGCATGGCTGAAAAAACATGCAAAGGAAGAACTGACACACGGGGAAAAGATCTACGAGTATGTGCATCAGAGGGGCGGCCGAGTAAGGCTGGAAGCAATAGCCGAGCCAAAATCAGACTGGAAGGATCCATCCGAAGCAATCGCTGATGCATATAACCACGAGCTCAAGGTGACGGGGATGTTTGATGAACTTATTGATCTTGCAAGAAAGGAAAAAGACAATGCGACAATTTCCTTTCTCCAATGGTTCATAAATGAACAGGTAGAAGAAGAGGCTGTAACTCTGGGGCTTTTAGAAAAGGTAAAAATGGCTGAAAGTCCTGCTGCCATGCTGGTTGTAGACCGATCTCTGCAAGCACACTGATTTTAATAGGTTTTTAATCAAATTTGTTTCATGAGGTGGGGAAAAAAGGGTCACCGTCCAGTGTTTCCAAGGAAGCCGAAGACAGAACCACTTTTGGATCCGGATTTTTTCCATAGCCATGTAAATGATGTTACATGGACGGCAGACCTATCCTTACGGATCATACAGATCAGCCCCTCCTGCAAGGAGCTCTATGGTTACGAACCTCGTGAGATGAAGCGGTTCGGCCTTGAGCGCTATGTTGCGCCGGAATCCTTAGATGCAGCAACAGAACTTTTCCTTGAGTCGCTGGATTTTGAAAAGACAGGAAAAAAGACAGTGCCTGTGAATATTGAAATGACCCACATCCGCAAGGACGGGTCCGAAGTGATGGTGGAACTGAGCGCAGCTTATGCAAGGGACGATTCAGGACAGCCTTGCGGCATAGTGGGGGTGACAAGGGATATAACTGTCAGGAAAAGGATTGAGAACGAGCTTAATCTTCACGTTTCGCTGGAATCGACCCTGCGCAAGGTTGCAGGAAAACTCATATCACATGGCGAGGTCGACTACATTGAAATACTTGGCATAATGGGCCGGGAAGTCGGGGCTGCAAGGGTATCCATTTTCACGTTTGAGGAAGGAACAGGTACGATAAGAAAGGATTTCGAGTGGAGGGACGAAGGCATATTGTCCACAGTTGATGTGGCAAAAGGCATCAGACTTGAATTCATGGAAGCACTCGAGCAAATAGCTTCGGGCAGGTCCTTCCTTATAGAGGACAAGGACGACCTTCCGCCGACCGAAAGGGAACTGTGCAGGAGGGCGGGCGTAGAATCAGCAGTGATACTTCCTATCAATACCGGAAAAGGAGACCTTGACGGCTTCATAACATTTGTCTACATGGAAAAGAAAAGGGACCTTCGAACATACGAACCGGTACTCTTCACTTTTTCAGAAATGATTTCGCAGGAATTCGAAAGGGCAAGGACTATTGAAAAGGAAATTGAGCAGCAGAAGCAGGCCGATACTGCTGCAAGGATCGAGGCGGTCTCGACTCTTGCTGCAGGCATAGCACATGATTTCAACAATCTCCTGACCGGGATGGTGGGAAGCATAACGCTTGGAAAAATGTCTATGGCAGATGATCCGGCATCAGCAATGGAAAATTTCGAGACTGCAATCGCCCTCGGGATGAGGGCGACCAACCTGACGAAACAGCTGCAGTCATTTTCAAGAAGCGATGCGGATTCCGGAAAGCTTGATGTGATTGATCTTTCCCAGCTGCTTGATGAGATAGCACGGTGGACTCTGAAGGGATCAAACATAAATTACCAGATCAGCAGCGAGGAAGGGCTCTGGCTTGTCGAAGCAGACCGGGGGCAGCTTGAGCAGCACGTATTCCAGAATGTCCTTGTCAATGCAAGGCAGGCCATGAGCGAACGCGGAGATATCCACATAGAGGCAAAAAACGTCCGCTTTACTGCGCATAACAAGCCGATAAGTGCAAGGCCCGGAAGCCGTTTCGTCAGGGTCTCCATATCCGATAGCGGCCCCGGAATATCGCCCGACGTTCTTCCACGCGTTTTCGAGTACTATTTCACTACAAAAAAAGCTGCAGGCGGAAGCGGTCTTGGACTGGGATCAGCATATAACACGGTAAAGAAATTCGGCGGGCACATCAAGGCGGAATCCGTTTTTGGTGAGGGAGCCACATTCCACATATATCTTCCGGCAACAGACAAGAGACTTGAAGAGGAGGCAGTGGTGGTCTCAAAAAAGGGTCAGGGGAGGATCCTGTGGATGGAAGACGAGGATCCCGTCAGGAAGATTGCAGATCGCCTGGCCTCAAAGCTCGGATACACTGTGACAATGACTCCGAATGGAGATGATATGCTTGAGATGTACAGGAACTCAATGGAATCAGGGGATAAATACCACCTTGTGATCCTGGATATGACGATCCAAGGCGGAATGGATGGCGAAGTAGCAATAAGGGAACTTCTGAAGATTGATCCTGATGCAAATGCGATAATCGCAAGCGGACATCTAGGGATGATGAGCAATGAAGCCTGCCGAGAAATGGGGTTCAAAGGATCTCTTGCAAAGCCGTTTACGCTCCAGATGCTCTCGACAGTGCTCGGCGAACACATAAAAACAGGAAAAAAACAATAGTTCCATGCGGATATCTCTTCCTGCTCCAATTTTCCGCTAAATGCATCCTGGTGCCGGATGACCTTGTTCATACTCTTCTTCCTTATGCTTATAGAGGTAGGGTCATATGACTGAAAGTATCTCCTTTTCAAAATACTTCGAGTTTTGAGGGGCAAGCAGGAATCCTTCGACAATGAGGCGCTTGGCATCCTCCCTTGAAAGCCCTCTGGAACACATGTAGAATATCTTTTCCTCATCGATCTGGGAAACTGATGCGGAATGGGTTGAGACAACATCGTTGTTTTCGATCTCAAGGTCGGGCTTTGCAATCGCGTGCGCGTCATTATCGAGGAGAAGCACATATTCCTTGAGGATTGATTCCGCGCCTTTTCCGCTTTTATCAATCTTTATCATGCCGTTCATGGTGGCCCTGGAGCCTTTCATGACTATTCCCTTGACAAGTATGTCACCCTTCGTATTCACGCCAGTGTGGCGGAGCTTTGTGTCAAGTTCCAGATTCCCTGATTTGTTGATGAAGATGTTCAGGTCATATGCCTCGGAATGATCTCCAATAAGGTTGTTAGTGATCTTTCCCCTGCACCCGGATATCCAGAGGCTGTTTGTATGTATCCTGGAATTTTTCCCGACATTGTTCGTGATATCGATCTCGATCGGCTTGTCGTAAATGGAAACAATGTTGATGCTGCAGTCATGGCCGATATCAATCTCGATTTTCCCGGATTCCCCGGATCGGATTATGATCTCTTCAACAGTTCCGTCATCAATAGTGTATCTGCCGGGTTCGGTTATTTCCATGTATTTAATTCGAAAAATCCCTATTTAAGGGTTTTCCAGATTCTTTTATAATCCATATGTTATAAAAAATAGTTATGGCTGTTTTTAGAAAAGGAAGTCCCAGGCCGCAATTTAGGAGCGACACATCTGAAGCAACGGTAGGAATAGTGCTGCCGGATGTCCAACCGGACAGGATAAATGAATTTTCCACAAGGAATCTCGAGGCCATAAGGGAAAGACTCTCAGGCTTCCGCGTCGAAGTGGATGACGGCGTCAACTTCAATTTCGCGGGTTTCATCCGAAGGATGAGGGGAACAAACATCCTGAATGTTGATGGAATGAAATTCATACTCCTGAGGACCAGAAACACGTATTTCGCAATGACGACTGTGTCCCCGGAAACGATGCATGACAGGATACCTGGGCTTATGGATGTCGATTTCAAGAAAAGAGTCATACTGGAAAAGGACGGGAAGAAAATGTATCTCAGTGTGCTTAGCCAGGAAAGTCTTGACAAACTGTCTCTTCTTGCAGAGAGGCAGGAGCAGCCCAGTTCAAGGAGCTTCTCATTCCGTAATGCTATTGATCTTCGGGGCAAGCTGCTTCGATCGGAATCTGATACTATTGATTGCGGCGAGTTCGCATGCGGGGTAAAATTCGTGACAATCGAGTTCTTTGATGAAAACGACCGGCCTTACAGGACCATAATACACGGAAAGAGCGAGGATGCTTACAGGATATACTGCACGAGCGAAAAAATCCCGGGTTCGCATGAGATAAACTGCAAAGGCGCAATCGCAAGGATTGTAAAGGAGAATTAACCGACCGCATTCTCAAGCTGTATCTCTATCAGCCTGTTCAGTTCCACTGCATATTCCATCGGGAGCTCTTTAGTAAATGACTCTATGAATCCCAGGACGATCATCTTCATCGCCTCTTCTTCGGAAAGCCCCCTGCTCATCAGATAGAAGAGCTTGTCATCCGCGATTTTTCCGACCTTGGCCTCATGGCCGAGCGTAGTGGTCGACTCGTCAATCTGGATCGTAGGATATGTATCTGATCTTGAGAGTTCATCGAGCATGTAGGCGTCGCACTGGACAAAAGCCTTGCAGTTTTTCGCGCCTTCAAGGACCTTGAGCAGGCCTCGGTATGCGCTCCTTCCGCCTTCCTGGGATATGCTCTTCGAGATTATCCTTGATGTCGTATCAGATGCCTGGTGAATTATCTTTGCGCCTGCATCCTGCTGCTGGCCCTTCCCGGCGAATGCGACGGAAAGCACCTCTCCCCTGGCCTTCCTGCCCTTGAGGATTATGCACGGGTATTTCATCGTCACCCTGGATCCTATGTTTCCATCAACCCATTCTACGGTTGAATTCTCATATGCATGCGCTCGTTTGGTAACGAGGTTGTATACATTGTTCGACCAGTTCTGGATTGTAGTGTATCTTATGTATGCATTCTTCTTTGCAACAAGTTCCACAACAGCTGAATGTAGCGATCCTGAGGAATAGACTGGCGCCGAGCACCCTTCGATGTAATGCACCTTCGATCCTTCATCCGCGATTATTAAGGTCCGCTCGAATTGGCCGGCATTCTGCGTGTTTATTCTGAAATATGCCTGGAGCGGAATTTTTACTTCCACGTTTTTCGGTACATATACAAAGCTTCCCCCCGACCATACCGAAGTGTTCAGGGCAGCGAACTTGTTGTCAGTAGTCGGAACAATTGTCCCGAAGTACTTGCGTACCAGTTCCGGGTGTTCCCGAAGGCCGGTATCCATGTCCGTAAAAATCACGCCCTGTTCCTCCCATTCCTTCTTGAGGTTGTGGTATACGACTTCTGAATCATACTGGGCGGTTGCCCCACCTAAGAACTTCCTTTCCGCTTCCGGGATCCCTATGCGGTCAAAAGTCTTCTTTATGTCATCGGGTACCATATCCCATGCATCGACTTTCTCATCGGTCGGACTGGCATAATAATGTATGTCGTCAAAATCGATCGAGCTCAGGTCTGCCCCCCATTCGGGCATTTTCTTCTTCCTGAAAACCTCGTAGGCCTGGAGCCGCAATTTTTCCATCCATTCAGGCTCCTTCTTGAGCCGTGATATGGTCTTAATTATATCTTCATCTAATCCTTTTCTTGTAAGGTGCGCGTAATTGATGTCATCGCCGCCCTCGTACCTGGAGTAGCTGAAGCTGAGATCGCTCATTGATATGATTTCTCCTTATCCCTTTTTATATTTAGGTGAACCTAAAAGCCTTTTATAAATATTTCCATCCATCGAATTATCATGCTTCAAATAAGTGAGTTAAAAGCATCCATAGAGGACAAGACGATCCTTGCCGGGGTTGACCTTGAAATCAAGCCTGGAGAGGTGCATGCAGTGATGGGTCCGAACGGGGCCGGCAAAAGCACGCTTGCAGAAGCGCTTATGGGCCATCCGAATCTCAGATGCAGCGGATCGGTTAAGCTTGACGGGAAGGAGCTTCTTGGAATGCCTGCAGACGGCAGGGCGAAGGCAGGGCTTTTCCTTGCATTCCAGACCCCTGAGGAAATCGAGGGCGTCAAGGTATCCCATTTCATCCGGAAGGCGATATCTTCAAGATCAGGAGAAATGGACCTTGATCGCATGATGGAGGTCCAGGAAGGAATCGAAAAGAACGCCCATGAACTTGGAATGGACAGGAAATTCGTATCCCGCGAACTCAACATCGGTTTCTCAGGCGGGGAAAAAAAGAGGCTTGAAGTGCTGCAGATGCTCTCGCTCAAGCCCAGGATGATCATATTGGACGAAATAGACTCAGGACTTGATATCGACGGGATAAAAGTCATATCCTCCAAGATAAACGAACTCAATGACGGCACGCGCGGCTTCTTGATAATCACCCACTATCCCAGGATACTGGATTACATAAAGCCTGACAAAGTGCACATACTATCCAGGGGCAGGATAGTCAAATCCGGCGACAGCGGACTTGCAAGGAAAATAGATGAATCCGGGTATGCTGATCTAAATGAAGAATGACTTTCCGATCCTTGATGGGATCACCTATCTTGATTCGGCCGCGACCACGCAGAAGCCGCAGGCTGTAATCGATGCGGTATCCGGATTTTACGAAAGGCGCAACAGCAACATCTCCCGCGGGCTGTACGATCTAGCAGAACAGGCCACGCACGATTACGAGGAAACAAGGAAGAAAACCGCAGCGTTCATCAACAGCAGTCCAGACGAAGTGATATTCACCAAGAACACCACTGAGGGAATCAATCTCGTGATGAGGGGATACGGAGAGAAATTCATCAAGCATGGCAAGATAACGACATCCATAATGGAACACCACAGCAATTACGTCCCATGGATATACCTTTCAAGAAAGACAAATTCCGCATTGAGCATAATAGATATTGACGAAAATGGCGAACTGTCGGATGTGGAGAAAAAGATCAGGGGCGCAAACATCGTAGCAGTATCTGCAGCATCGAACGTCCTTGGAACTATCAATGACATCCAGGCCATCTGCTCCATAGCAAGGGAGGAGGGGGCGATATCAGTTGTTGACGGCGCCCAGTTCGTTCCGTCCAACAGGACGGATGTCAAAAAAATCGGGTGCGATTTTCTCTCTTTTTCAGGCCACAAGATGCTGGCGCCTTTTGGTGTCGGAGTTCTGTTTGGGAGGTCCGAACTTCTGGAAGAGATGGATCCGATGCTCTTTGGAAGCGAGATGATACGCTCGGTGACCAGGAAGGATTATGAACTGGAGAGAGCCCCTGCGAAATTCGAGACAGGGACTCCTGATCCGGCAGCTGTTGCAGGGTTCAGTGCGGCACTTGATTACCTGAAGAGTATAGGAATGGAAAAAATCGAGGCTGATGAAAGGCGTATATCATCTTACCTTGTTGAAAGGCTTTCGGAGGTTGACGGAATAACGATAGCCGGGAATGCAAAAAGACGCGCGGCCATCTGCTCTTTCGATCTCAAGGGAGTGCATCCCCATGATGTTTCTGCGATCCTGAACGAGGACAAAATCTGCGTCCGGAGCGGGCACCACTGCGCAATGCCTCTGCATGAGCGGCTGGGCCTTGCTGCAACAACCCGGGCAAGCTGCTACATATACAACGACAGGAGCGACATTGACAGGCTTGCAGAATCACTTGAAAAAGCAAGGAAGATCTTTTCGTGATAGCATGGACATTTACCAGGAATACATAATAGAACTATACAAGAATCCGAAGAACTTCGGAAAGCTCGACGATGCAACGAACAAGGCGGAAATATACAATGCGACCTGCGGGGATCGCATAACCCTTTACATAAAAGTTGATAACGGAAAGATCACTGATTCGAATTTTGTCGGATCCGGCTGCGCAATAAGCCAGGCAAGTTCCTCCCTCTTTGCAGGATATCTTAAAGGAAAGACCGTTGAGGAGGCGAAAAAGATTACAAAGGAAGATGTCCTGAAGATGATAAGGATCGATCTGTCGAAGAATCCATCGAGGCTGAAATGCGCCCTTCTTCCGCTTGAAGCGATGAGGAAGGCATTGGACTAGTTCAATGTCCGTTTCAAATTATTAAGATGGTCTATTGCGCTTTCGATTGTGGGAAGCGACTTCATGCAAACCTCGACCTTTTTTCGGATCGCATCCCACTGTTCTTGCGTACATGCTGCATTAACCTGATCCTGATTTGCAGCGCCGACAGCAAGAGTCGCAAAGAACCCGGCATATCCATCGTTCACAGTTAGTGAGATTTCAATAAGTTTTGGGATGTGATCGCTCATGTCTGTTCCCTGTATGATGGCAATCCATGCTGCCCTAGTGCCTTCTTTCTGTGATTTTTCACCATCGAGCAATCTTCCAATTATTTTAGCAGTCTCGGGCCATTTTCCAGCAGATGATCCAATAATTGCCGCTGATATCGCGGCGCATTCGTTATCCTGATCTTCAATAAATTTTGCAACATGATCCAGGATAGGCTTGCATTTGTCAACTCCGTTACCTACCATCTCTGCAATAGCGAGCAGTACCCCAGTCCGGACATCGGAATCTCTTTCAAGCAGTAATTCGAGTAGCCTGTATTCACCTTCCAGCACATAGATATATGAAAGCGCCTGGGCAATGGTTTCTTTTTCTGGATCGAGATTGAGCAGAGTTTCAAGATCCGATCTGAATCCTGAAACATCCTTTCCTGCTTTTGCCTGACCAAGGACCATGTCTACTGCGACTCCGCCCGTGCCAGCAAAATCAAAATCGCCCTCACTTAGTATTTCTCCGAATACATGGTTGCCCTCATTGCTGAATACCTCCAGAAGTCGAATTATTGCGGTTTCGGACCTCTCCTTTACAAGGGATACAAGTTCCTCTCGCGAATCAGGAGTGCCTTTCCTGACTCCCTCGATGAGCCCCTCAACCCTTGACTGGATGTCCCTTTTTTTCACCCTCCTCTTCATTGCCATTACAAATTCTTATTTGCATCTCTTTAAATCATTTTCTACAACTTCTCTTTTGGGATAAACTTAAATACCTTATTTGATTTTCTCAAAGTATGGGAAAAATTGACTGGTATGACGAATTTGTGGACTTTAAATATACGCCTGCTAAAGACGATATTGTTGTTTTGTTTTATTTTGAACCGGACAGGGGGATTACGGTCAAGGAGGCAATCGGAAGAATAGCATCCGAAAGTTCCACCGGGACCTGGACAACGCTTTACAAGCTGCCGCCGAGGATGAAAAAACTCCAGGCAGTCGCTTACGAAGTCGACGGAAACTATGTCAAGATCGCCTATCCAAGGGGACTCTGGGAAGATGGAAACGTATGCCAGCTTCTTTCCGGTATCGCGGGCAACATATTCGGCATGAAGGCAATCAAGAACCTCAGGCTGATTGACGCCAACCTTCCTAAAAATTATATCCGGCACTTCAAAGGGCCCCATTTCGGAAATGAAGGGATTCGGCAGATGACCGGAATACGCGGACGTCCGCTTACAGGAGCCGTCCCGAAACCGAAGATAGGATACAGCGCCGCTGAACATGCCAAAATCGGCTATGAGACCTGGATGGGAGGATTCGATTTCGTAAAGGATGATGAGAACCTCACATCGACCAGTTTCAACAATTTCTCGCAAAGGGTCAAACTTATGACAAAATTGAGGGACAAGGCAGAGAATCAAACTGGCCAGATGAAATCAGCATTCATCAACATCACCGCAGAGACTGAAGAGATGAAGAAGCGTGCCAAGATGCTCGCTGAATACGGCTGGAACTACGCTATGATCGATGTGGTTGTGACAGGAAATGCAGCCGTCCAGACCATGAGGGATTACTGTTCGGATCTTGGTCTTGCAATACATGCGCACAGGGCAATGCACGCGGCATTCGACAGGAACCCGAAACATGGGATGACAATGCAGTTCCTTGCAAAACTAATGCGGCTGATCGGTGTTTCCCAGATACACTCTGGAACGGCTGTCGGCAAACTCGTTGGAACGAAACCGGAAGTGAAGGCAATTGCTGATACCCTGAGGGAGAAAAAGGTCAAATCCCAGGATCACCTGCTTCTAGATCAGGACTGGGGACACATTAAAAGTGCCTTCCCGGTATCATCCGGAGGCCTCCACCCGGGACTTGTTCCTGATGTAATGAAAATTTACGGGAACGAGCTCGTACTCCTTGTAAGCGGAGGAATCCACGGGCATCCAAAGGGAACGAGGGCAGGTGCAAAGGCAACGATGCAGGCGATCGAGGCTACAAACGACGGCCTCACGCTCGAGGAGAAGGCGAGGACAAGCCCTGAACTTAAACTAGCATTGAAGAAATGGAGCCACCTCCATCCGAAATGATCATTCCTCGTCCGAGAGGACAATAGGAAGGCCCACGTACTTGCACTTGCTGCAGCGTATCCGCGCATTAAGGCTTCCCCAGAGGTTCCTGCTTGAATATTCCTTCGCCTCCACAGGCTTCTGGCATCTTGGACAGACAGTTATTTCCATGCAATGAATATTCCGATTAATTATAAATAATTTGTTGAGAACATTGTCCATGCTCATCGACTCGGAATCGGGAAAGGTATCCCTTGCTGAAAACGAATGCGGAAAATCCGTCGTAATCCTTTCGCACGGGTACCTCTCGGACAAGAACAGCGGGACCAACCGCGAACTAACAAACCTTCTTTCAAAAGCGGGGATATCCACCATCACATACGATCTGTACGGCCATGGCGAAAGCGAGGGGGATGTTGAGCACCTTACGATATCGAAAGCTGTCGATTCCCTTGAAGCTGTATTCAGGTATGCAAAAAAATACGAAAAGATAGCACTGGTTGGATCCAGCTTCACAGGCTCAGTCACCCTCATTGCAGCAAGCAGGAACAATCCTGATGCAATCGCTCTTAAATGCCCTGTTTTCGAGCCGCTTGAACTCTACGACTGGAGGCTGGGTGAAAAAGGGATCGAAAAATGGAAAAAGGACGGATTCATCGAACCGTTTGGAAGGAAATGGTATTATGACATCTACGAGGATGCGGGAAATTATGATATGCCGCGGATTGCTTCCAAAATTGAATGCCCCATAATAAGCGTCCATGGAAACAAGGACGTAACCGTTCCGATTGCCCATTCGGAAAACCTCATCCATTACTGCTCATCCAAGGAAAAGAGGCTGGTGGAGATAAAGGGGGCAGACCACTTTTTCAAGAGCCATTTCGGATTGATGACAAACATAATCGCAGACTGGCTTACAGACCATCTGAATTCTCAATGATCCTTCTTCTCTTTTCCGGAATCCGGTTGCGGATCGTCCCATTCTCATAATATCCCAGGCCCAGGACATATCCGCGGTATGTCACGATCACGTTCTTCGGCTTAACTCCGAGGTCCATCCCAAGGTCGGATCCTGCCGCGAATTTCACCGCCTCCGCGTTTTTCAGCCTTACGATGTTCTTCTTTGCCAGATGGCCGAAATTCTGTATGAATGAATTCGTCGGGTTGAAACCCATGTCGCTTGCAGCATAGCCGCGATCACCTGCAATCTTGCTGCTTCTAATCCTGCTGTTTCCAACACGGATGCCGTTGAAAAAGAAGATCTCAATTCCCTGTGGCAGATCCAGCTTGAAATGCTTCTCAACATGCTTCCGGAAATTCTGGTCCTTTCTCATTGATCCCCCTTCCTGATCTTCGCGATGAAGAATCCCTCGCTCTGGAGATGCTGCGGATATATCCTCACTGTCTTCCTGAACTCATTTCCGAATTCCGAGAGCCCTGAATCATGCGGCGCATCGATGAGGATGTCGCAGAGTTCCGCCTTCCTGTTTTCAAGCAGATTGACAATCACCTCCTCATTCTCTTCCTTTGCATATGTGCATGTCGAATAGACAATCTCCCCGCCCGGCTTAAGCGCATCATATGCGCTAAAGAGCATCTGCTTCTGTGTGTTGGCTATCATCCTGGAATTCTCGGGCTTCCACCTGTCCATGGCGCCAGCTCCGCTTCCGAGCGCGCTGCAGGGTGCATCAAGAAGGACCTTATCGAACCTTTCCTTCCAGTTCAGCGCCTTCCCGTCCCGCATTGTCACTATGCAGTTGAGGACGTTCATCCTGTTTATGGTGGAATAGAGTGCCGAGATCTTTTCTTTCTTGTAGTCGTTTCCGACAAGGACCCCGTCATTTTCCATCAGCATGGCAAGATGGGAGAATTTCGACCCGGGAGCTGCTGCAACATCTAGCACTTCCTCATTGGGTTTCGGATCAAGGATGGCGCTCACAAGTATCGATGGAAGGCTCTGCGGATAGATGAATCCTAGGAAGAATTCCCATGTCTTTCCAATCGAATAGCTGTCATCATACCGGAAAGCATAATCAAGATAGCTCCTGGTCCTCTTCAATCTGGATGTTGTGCTGAATTTCAGGAGCGGGATCTTCAGGGCATTTACCCTGAAAAACTGACTCTGGTTACGGAATGCGTCCATGCATTTTTCACAATCAGTATAACTGGAAAGCCACTCCGTAAAATTGTCCATGAGTTCTTGAAATCGAGAAAGGTTATAAAGCGTAAAGGTATTATTATTTCCAGGGCCAGAGACCCTGAGGTAGAGGTAATCCTATCGATAATAGCCTATGTTTTCCCCATGGCGCTGATATTTAGCGCGTACTTTGTAATGCTTTATTATGCGACTTCGCCCAGCCTCATTGCTGATTACATATTCCTTGCGATACTGGCATTCCCGCTGTTTCTGATATCTTACCTGACATACCATGTGATTTTTTCCCTCATTTTCCGGAATGTCGAATCAAAGCTCAGGAAGAAAAGCATCAGGAGGAAAATACGGATCGCGATCGTTCTCGGGATCTTCAATGACCTTCACCAGCCGGCATTCACAAAGACTATCGAGACCCTGAGGCAGAACAGGGAAGTGGGAATAGATTTTTACCTCGTTTCGGACAGCGACAGGCAGATAGACAGGGAGATCGAGGAGAAATTTGCTGACAGGATGGGAATATCATACCTCCACAGGAAGCTTCGCACCGGCCAGCGGCCTGGCGCAATCAATGACTGGGCAAGGGAGTATCTTTCAAAATACGATTATTTCATGGTCCTTGACAAGGATAGCGTAATTGACGATCCGAAGGAGATAACCCTTATGGCTGAGGCATTCGAGCATCCGGAAAACAGGGACGTAGCAGTCATCCAGTCATCCCTTCTCAATGCGAACCATTCCACAAGATATGCCCATTACATCGGCGAACTGATGCAGCCATCGAAGAACTTTACGATAAAAAACGACATGCTCGTTTTCGGCAAGGCCCTATACTGGGGGCATAACGGATTGATACGTAAGGAGGCATATCTCGATGTCGGAGGCTTCAGCCAGAAGCATCTCTGCGATGACGTGATATTTACCATGAAACTGGACAGCAGGAACTGGAGGGTCGCCTATTGCACGGACATTGTATCATACGAGTTCCTGCCTGGCGATTTCGTGTCCTTCAGGGAGAGGGGAAACAGGTGGGTTCGGGCCAACCTGGGAACTGTCAGGTACCTCCTCGGCCACATCTCGAAGATAAGCCCCTCGGCATTATTCTATGCGTTGCTTCCGATAATTACCTACATCAACATTATCTTCCTCATGATGATCCTGATAATAGGCCTCATGGTGCCTGTACTCTCCGGCCTTGGGATCATGTCAATCGGGCAGAGCTATTTCCAGAACATAGGCATAGGGCTGGTGCTCTACGTCATCATACTGATGCTCGTATTCTTCGGCAGGATCGTTGCCACAAGGAGCCTCTCCCAGGCATGGTTCATATTCAAATGCTCGCTTATCGACATATCTATATCCCTCAATGCCATACCAAGCCAGTTCCTTACTATCATATCATATCCTTTCATCCGCAATAGGAACTGGAATCCGTTTTCGATAAATTCCCGGAAGCTCAACCTGTCCCAGTGCTTCAGGGCCATGAGTCTTGAATTCGCATTCGGGATTGTGCTGCTTGCATCCGCACTTTCCATAGGCAACTGGATATGGATCATTACCGCAATGCCCTACCTTGCCAATTTCCTTCTCGGGCCATTCCTCCTCTATTTCTATGCGAGGAAGCCAAAGAACATTCAGAAAGATTTAAACATTTTCAACAGGTGGTATAGTATATGAAAAAAATCATCATTGCCCTGGTGATATTTGCCCTTGCCTTCGGCCGTCCCTGCTGTCCGGAGGATCCCGAGGACATGACATTTTATTTCATCAGGAACAATCCGGATTACCTGATCGGAAACCATATCGGTGACTGCTTTTCCCCTCCTTTCAACTGGTGGTTCTGGGATGCCAAAATCAACGGCTATTCCATGGACGGGAAATTCGTGATGGGAATGGAAACTGAAAACGGCTGCGTAGTCGGATACAGCAGGGAGCCATATGGCCATCCCACGCTTACGATAAAGGCAAAGGAGGATGCAGTAAACAGGGTATGGCATGCATACCACATGCCAAGCGCTTTTTTCAGGGAAATCTTCTTTGGAAACATAAAATTCTATTTCCACTACAAGCATTAACATTTTTTAATTTTCTTTAACACAATACTATTCATGAGCATGAATCCAAGAGGCCCGGAATCGCTATTTCCGAGAAATGATCTTCTAAGAGTCATTCCTGGATCGGTCCTGGAAAAGCCGATCACGGAAGGAATAATCGTAAAGATAAGGGTCAAAGGCCGTACTGTCAAGAAAACTATTGAAGGAAAGGAACAGACAGTGGTCATGGGAAGGATGGGACGCTTTCTTGATGAGCCGAAGATCAGGATAATTGAGAGGAAAGACATCGTGCAGGGCCTTGCAGTCCGCGCTATCGAGCATTACAGGGAAAGGCTCCGAGATGAGGATTCCGGGCAGATAGCCAGCCGTCTTCATGATATCAGGCAATTCTGCCTTGGCGAAACTGTGGAAGGTATGAGCATACCGTCTGCCTCAACTGCCATCGTCCTGCCGGAAGAATACCGGAGCATAAGCACAATAAGCACGGTATTTGAATTTTCTTCATCAGAAGACAGGATCTTCTACAGGGCGCTGGCTGTCGGAACCGGACCGCGCGAGCGGATTGAGAATTCGGCCGTGACCTACAAGTATCCTGAAATCAGCATCTCTTTCAGTTGATATCATATGAGGGTTTTCCGCAAGAACAGGGACAGATCATTCCACGTATCCTATGCACCTCTATTTTCAAATCTCCGGGATGATGCCATTGAACGGCAGATACACGGGCTTGCAGAGCTATTTTCCACTGTCAGAAGGCTTTCCCACAACGAGACAGTCCTCATTGCCGACAATGGGGCATCGCCTCACATTACATATCTCCATTTTACAGAAAAGCCGGAACCGATGCCCCTTGAGAATCCGGCATTCTTCTATGATCTCGAGAGCGAAAATTTCAATGAGAGGTCTGTCTGGGAGATTCCGGAATACAGGCAGGACCGGAGGATCATGGAGGTAAATTATATCTCAACGCTTGAGCGCCGGAAGCAAACAGAGGTGAAATCGCTCAGGGCCCTGCTTAAGGAACTTGTAAAACTTGACTCAATCATTGAGATAATCCCGAATATCCAGATGAACCAGTATGGGGGAGAGTTGAATCCGTCTGAACTGGGGTCCCTCCTTCAGGATTTTGGCTTCACAAGAATAGGATACTGGCATTGTCCGGGAAAGACTGACAGGCATGATGAACTGCTGGTCTGGCACCCGGGTTAAGACTATCAGCGAACATCCCGGAGAAAGGTTTATATTCTAATCCAAAAATAATGTGTAAAAAAAGAGGTTTATTTATGGTATTTGAAAATGCCCAAAGGCAGTTAGAAAAAGCGAAAAAACATGTTGAACTTTCCCAGCAGACAGAGGAGATCCTAAGGGAGCCCAAGGAAGCGCTGACGTTTTCCATACCTGTTAGGATGGATGACGGCACGATAAAGGTCTTCACAGGCCATCGTGTAAGGTACAATGACGCCAGGGGACCAACAAAGGGAGGAATCAGGTACCATCCCAATGTCAATATAGACGAAGTAAAGGCACTCGCATTCTGGATGACCATAAAATGCGCCGTGATCGATATCCCGTATGGCGGGGGAAAGGGCGGAATCACAGTTGATCCAGGGAAACTTTCTAAGGGCGAGATCGAACGGCTTTCAAGGGGTTGGATGAGGGGGGCCTCGATTCTGGTGGGCCCGGACAGGGACATACCCGCACCGGATGTATACACAACACCCCAGATCATGGCATGGATGGCGGATGAATATTCCATCATTAACGGCAGATACATACCTTCAGTCATCACCGGCAAGCCGATTGCAAAGGGTGGTTCGCTTGCAAGATCATACGCAACAGCGCAGGGCGGGTTCTTCTGCATCAAGGAAGCATCCACGAAAGTCCCGAACGGCAAGAAAAGGGTTGCGATACAGGGTTTCGGAAATGCAGGATCCCACATGGCAAGGCTGCTTTCCAAGGACGGATACATGGTAGTCGCTGTCTCAGATTCAAAGGGAGGCGCACAGAAGGACGACGGATTCGATTTTGACAAGCTCATGGAGATAAAGGAAAAGGAAGGAAGGGTCGATGCCTATCCAGGATGCAAGAAGCTCAGTCCAGGGAAACTTCTGGAACTTGACTGCGACATACTTGTTTTGGCAGCGCTTGAGAACGTAATAACAAAGGAAAATGCCGACAAGATCAAGGCTCCGATGATAGTAGAACTTGCAAACGGCCCGGTAACCCCTGATGCAGACGACATCCTCCACAGCAAGAACATATTCCTCATTCCGGACATCCTTGCAAATTCCGGAGGGGTATGCGTTTCATATTTCGAATGGGTCCAGAACAGGGACGGATTCTACTGGAAGGAAAGCGAGGTGAATGCAATGCTCCATGAGAAGATGGCAAAGGAATTCAACACAGTATTCAACCTCCACCTCAAGAAGAAAATAGATATGAGGACTGCGGCCTATGTTCTCGCGCTCGAGAGGATCGACGAAGCGGTAAAGGACATATACTAATAAAAATATCAAGCGGCTGACTTCATCCATGGTAAAGCCATTTCCCAAAAGGAAATCCGATGCGCCAACAGGATCGCAGTTCATGCTTTCTGTTGCAAAGATACATGGAAAGACATATGAGGATAAGGTAATTGCCGAGATTCTTGCAGGAAACGTACCCGATTTCATGCGCCCTGAAAACTGGCAGAGTATCACGGTCAGGGAAAAGATCGGTGATATGGAAGTCGAGATGACGCTTAGGGTCTGCCCGGACTATATCGCGCTAGGATCCAACAGCGACTATGTCAGGGTTCCTCTCAGCCCCAACGGACTCAGGCGCCTCACTGCCGCGATGGGTGCAGAACTTCCGACCAAAAAAGTCGTGGATATAATCGACAGGGAAGCAAAGTCGCACAACGGACTCTTTGATCTTGTCGATGCGGCAATGATATCCAGAAAGACAGGCATGCCTCTTGATAAGGGAACTACTTATATGCTCAGGCCGGAATTTGCATGGTCCTCGAGCCAGATTTCAGACAATGAGATAAGGGCAAGGAAGCTTGCGGGATTTTCGCTTGTTTCAGGCCAAAAGAAGGACGTCATATTGCATCCGGTTCCGCTCGATGCGAAAAACAATCTTATCCAATACAGGCCGAATCATCCGCAGGGGCTTGATTTCAGGAGCCATCCCAAGGACCATACCGACTATTCTCTCGGAGCGAGGCTGGTAGATCCCATAGTGGATGTAAAGATTACAGGTCCGCCCAGCAGGGAACGCAGGATGAACTACCGCGACATAATCATGGACAAGGATCTCTTCAGGCTCCTGAGCGATATAAAATTTGACATAGCAAAGATATACGCATCTCTCGATCTTCCCCCTAAAAGGGAAAGAATTACGGTATAATTTTTCTATCGCATTTGCGCTTTTCATATCATCAATATAAAATAATTTCCCTCGAATCTTATCTAATGACCAAGTTAGCTTTGAAGTTGCACGCACCGGGACAGAATGTGTCAGGTGTAAGGCTTCGCGATCCTCTTATCTCACTCGTTTCAAGATTCTCAATTACCAGACAGATTGGAACAGGCGCCTTTTCCACTGTTTATGAGGGCCATGATGATGGAAAAAAGGTGGCAATAAAAATAATCAAGGATGCATCTAGCCAGGAAAGCAGGAATGTTTTCTTCCGTGAACTATGCAACACAAGGTATCTGGAAAAACATGTTCCCAGGATCGAGAGGTGGTCATACACTGAATCTGAATGCTATTTTACTATGGAACTGTGCGAGATGCCATCCCTCAAAGCCATGATGAAGGCCCCTGGATTCCAGGTCGCGGCTTTCAGGGGACTGATGGAGATTTCCAAATCCATTGCAAGGATGGTTGCTTCATTCCATGCAAGAGACATCTCTCATCTTGACCTCAAACCATCGCACATTTTCACTGCAGATGGAAAGATAATCGATTTCGGCCTTTCGAGGCGCATTGACCAGGATGGCCCAAAAATGCAGGGAACGCCGTCTTATATGTCGCCTGAACAAATAGATCCTGAAGTGTTCGGGAAAGTAGGAAACAGGTCTGACATATACAGCCTCGGTATCATATATTTCATGCTATTTTCAAGGGGAAGATATCCATTCGAGCAGCAGAACGATCCGGAAAAGACCCGAGAGATGCACATTCAAGCCAAGCCTGCGTTGCTTCAGGATGCGGATCCTTCGATCTCGCCCATAGTATCATATCTTGTCAACAGGATGCTTGCAAAGAACCAGGAATACAGAATACAGAGAATGTCTGAGGTCCTGAATATCCTTGAAGAAGTAATCTACTAGCTGGAGCAGCCTCTTCTACTGTTCTCTTCGTCATAGAATTGAGTATATGATTTTCCATTGTCCCTTGCTTTCTGCCATCTGTTTGCAATTTCAGATATGACGGTTCCGAATTGATCAGCATCAAATGAAAGCGGAAGGATATTGATTATCTTCATGCCGGACAGGTTGTTGCAACCGTCCCTGGTATCCGGTATGTTAAATACCATCTTCAGGGCAGAGCGGGCTGTCTCGCAGATATCCTCATCGACACCCCTAATACCCATTTCAAGCACCCTGCTGTTGGCATTGTACTGCTCCTCATTACGAAGCGATTTGGCAGTTTCCAGTATCTGGATAGGTGCGGTCTGGCATGAACCTGTTATTCGTGCTTCATTTTCCAGTTCCGCCTTCAAAGCCCTGCCAGCACGCAGAACAGAGGGTTTTTCGACTCTCCTAACCCCGTAAACTATCCTTGATAATGATATGAAAATTTCCTGGGTCTTGCGGTCCAGCTGCTCAAACTGTGATTTTACTGTCCAGAACATGTCCATTGCCTGCGTAGATGATGAGAGTTCGACCTGAAACTTCTCGCTCATGTCAATCGGTCCTGTTCCTTTCCTGAAAATTCCGCTGTCCGGATGGACTGAGTTATCGGAAATTTTTCTGACTGCTGCTCTTTTCATAGTAATCATCCTGGGAGTAATAATCACATTTGTGCACAAACTACTATTTAAATATTTGCAAATTTCAGTTCCACCCTGTGCACCGGTCCGGATCCGTTCAGCCGGATATCATCAGCTCCAATTCCGAGCCTGGTTGATGCACTTCCATTGACAACAGCAAGATCAAGGCATCCGGTTGACGACTGGACCAGCACCAGGTCCCCAGTTTCCGCCTCCCCGAAAGTCCGAACAATCCTTGGATTGAGCCGGAGATCGTTTATGAAAAGTTCCACATTGCGACCTACTGCTGATTCTGGTATATGATTGGTAAGATTTGTCCTTAGGCTTCCGAATCCGTCCACATCCACAAGATATCCAGAGCGGGAGCTTTCAGTGGCTGTGCTTCCTATTTCAAGGGATACAAGATCGCTGCATTCGGGACCGAAGCATTTCAGAGGCACCCCCCGCAGGATATGCGCAGCAACAGGTGCAAATACGTCCTTTCCGTGGAATGTGCTCGATCTTGCGAAATCAAGAAGGGTGTATTCCCTGTTCCTTATCTCGATTGCCCTCTTAAGCCCCTCATTCTCAATCGTGAGGGAGAATACGCCGTTATCAGGCCCGATAAGGTATTTGCCTGTTTTAGTCTCAATTATGACGCTTTTTCGCGAGGTTCCAACCCCTGGATCCACAACAACTACATATGCAGTCCCTTTTGGCTCTGTAGGAAGGCCAACACATCTTTTCAGCCTGCTTGCACCTACAAGAATGTTTCCAAGAGGCACATCATGTGCTATATCATCAATTTCAACATGCGGATTGACATGCCTGATGGATGACTTCATTGTGTATACTGCCTCGTCTCCTGTTCCAAAATCAGTCAATAACGCGATTTTCGGCTTCCTGGTCCTGAAGCAATTCCTTATCCTAGTTTTAGCAATATTTAGTTTCTTGCTGCATTTCTAAATCCCTGCCGGTCACTAAAAACACCTCAACCTAATTAGAACCACAGTTATTTATAATATCTTTTGCCTAAATTATTCCTTTTGGAATTTCTGGTGGATTCCGTTGTGACGTGTCAGCTGGTAATCCATTGTAACAAAATCGCATACTATGTGCCTGAATCCGTATTCCCTGAGACCTCCGATGAACGGTGAGTTTATCCCAAATACCAGGCCGCCCTGGGGGACCACCCGCGATATCTCGGATACAAGGAGACCGAGATAATCCCTTGCCACTTCACGATTTTCATGCCGAAGGATGGTATCGTCTATAGCATTGACTGTGATATTTGCGCTTCCGGACTCCTACTCTGAAAGGTATACCAGCATGTCCTCGTTTACTGCCTTGAATTTCGTTCCGGGATATCTCCCTCCAATAAATGAATGCATGGTTTCTTCTGCCAGCCTGTAATCGTTGTACCGGTCGATTGCAACATATTCAGATGCTGAGAGGACTGCTGCAAAATGGGCCATCGGAATGTAGGATACAGAATCGCCGGCTCCAAGGTCAAGAAGCCGTTTGCCAGCCAGCCCGGACTTCAGCAAGGGCGACGGTTTCTCAATTGCCATGAACCCCATGCCATAGACCATTGATGTGGCAGTCGAACAGCTTGAGGGGGCATGATATTTCCATGCTTCCCGCATTTTTCTTGCAAGCTCCTTGCAGCGCCTTTCCGGCACTGAAGCTGCATATCCGGGTTTTATTGTTATCATTGATTGATATTTGTAGCAATTATTTATTAACATTTTCCTGCAGAATTTTTTCATGAAGGCACTGCAGAGAGCCCAGGTTGAACTTGCACTCGATTTTGACAGGAGATTTCAGAATTCGGATCCTGGAACAAGAAATAGGGTCCGGGGGCTCACATCGAATGAACCAGGTGTTATGGCCCTTAGCCTCTTTCCCATTCTTGAAGAAAAGATCAGGGACGGGAAAGGCAGCAGCCTCCTTGAGGGACTTGAACTTGTCCATAAGATTAATTTCAGGTCTTTTTGCGAGGGGGATATCGGCGAAGATGAGTTTATTAAAAGGTCCCAGATACTTGCAGCCCTTATCAGAGCCCAGTTAATGTGACATTTTTAAACATATTCTAGTACAATTTTATCCATGAAAAGGATGTTCCTAAAATCATCGATAATCGGCGCAATCGCGTTTTCCTCATTTTCATGCAAGACCGAGAGGCCCCTTCCGAAAGTCCAGCCGACCATCACATCCAGCAGGATTGAAGAGATCAAGCCTGAAATCATCGTAAAGCCGGTGAATGTTCCGCCTGAAAAAGCAGTGGAATGCAAAGATCCTGGCCATGAACCGGCATCAGGCGCTTATGCCAACATGCAGTATGTTCAGGCAGGAGAATCAGGATTCTTCATTGACAGGTATGAAAATTCCCTAGAAGACGGCAAAGGAACACAGTATCCATGGAACCAGGCTCCGCCGCACCAGTCGAACCTGAAGGCTGTCAGCAAGCCATGCAGGTTCCCGCAGACGAGGATTAGCTATATTGATTCGGAACAGGCATGCAAGCTTTCCGGAAAAAGGCTTTGCACTGAAGCGGAGCGCATACTTGCATGCTTTGCGAATTCCGAAAGCGAGACCCATGGCAAATGCAACGAGAACAAGACCCCCCACATACTTACAATCCTGAATCCCGGAAAGGAAATGAAGGACCTTGCGGGAAAGGAATTCAACGATCCAAGGATAGGGCTGATAGGTAATGGCCTTTCTATTGAGGAGGCTGGAAACGACCTTCAGGCATGGATCGATGCAGGATCGCCAGTATCCGGCAACTTTGCCGCCAACCTAAACAACAGATACCTGACAAAGACAGGTGAGTACGAGGATTGCCGGAACGACGCCAACATCTATGACCTTCGCGGCAATGTTTCCGAATGGGTGCTTCTCAGCGATGAAGAGAAGGAGGAGATTGAAAAAAAGATAGCTGAATCCGGAGACCCGAAGGCCAGATTCACAATCGGACTTGCAACCCTTGCAGGATCCAACTACAGCAGCAACCATTCCACTTCATCCTGCCATATTAACGAGGGCAGGTTCAACATCCATGCTGCAATATATGTGTCAGGATTCAGGTGCTGCAAAGGCGAGGCCCGCTGGAATGTAGAATAGTCACTTGAGATTCATATCAAGGAACGATATTGTCCGGTTCCACGAATCGAGCGTCTCGTTTACAGCAAAATTGTTACCTGAAGGATTCGCAAATGCATGGCCTGCTTCCGGATAGACATATATCTCGTTCTTGATTGAAAGATTGTTCAGGGAAGAACTGAAGTTATTTACCACTGAAACAGGTATCGAAGTATCCTCCATCCCGAATATCCCCAGAACAGGCCATTTGATTTTTTCCAGCGCCGCAGGATCAGTAACAAGGTTCCCGTAATAGATCACAGTAGCATCAAGCTGCTCTCCTGAAAGTGCAAGCTGCATACTCTGGCCGCCCCCAAAGCACCATCCAAGGGAAGCAATGTGCGCTGACCCCTGAGATCTCAGATACTGCATGGCAGCCTTCATATTCGAAATCGACCTGTTCTGATCCACTGAGGAAACAAGGGTTCTTGCCTCATCCGATGTTATGGTTGTCTTTCCGCCATAGAGGTCAACGGCCAGGACAGTGTATCCGTGGGATGCGAGTATATCTGCCATATCCCTGATATTGTCGTTGAGGCCCCACCATTCGTGGATCATCACGATGCCGGGATAGTCTCCTGTAACCGGCTTTGCAAGGTATCCGGTCGTGTTTTCAAAATACTCTACATCCATTGATTCTGTTTCGTATTCGCCGCGAGAAAGCGGCAATTCTGAATTCCTGGGCCCTTCCACAGGAGTCTTTACATCATGATCCTCAGGACTTGCCTGCATGCTGTCGTTGACTGGATTTTCAGTTTCCTGCATCCTTTCATCCACTGGGTCAAGTAGACGCTCGTTGCTTTCCGTTGACGTGCATCCTAGGACAAGTAGGGCCCCCAAAAACAGATATAGTGCTCTCATGAGAGTGCTAGGGGAAGAAAAAATTAAATAAGTATACCAGTTTCAGGATTCAGATGGTTTTCCGGTCTCGATCATCTGTTGTATCAGCGGATCGCTATCCGGTGGAAGATGCTGGAGAACTGATCTTTTTGAGAGGTCACATCTCTTGGTATCAGCCCCCTGGTTTATGAAAAGGGCTACTGCTTCCCTGTCAAGTTTCATTACAGCGTGCATCAGCGGGGTTTTCCCGTCCCGGTCTAGAGCATCCACTTCAGCACCATATTCGATGAAAAGTATCATCATGTCCAAATTTCCATACTTTACTGCAAGATGCAGTGGAGTTTCCCCCCAGATATTGTAGCTATTGACTTTTGCACCTGATTTAACGAGCGTTTCAACCAGATCAAAATTCCTCCGATCTATTGCAATGGATAACGGAGTTTCAAGATTATAGTCTCCTCCCCTGGCATTTGGATCAGCACCGTGGAAAAGGTCTGATCTCACCCCTTTAAGGTTTCCGGATCTGCAGTTCATCAGCAGGATCTCATTTTTCATTCCTCTCTCCTTATCAAGATCATGCCTAGGATGACCTGGACTTGTGATTAATCTAAGTGTAGCTGCCTTCATGAAAGAATATTGTTGATAAAGGTATAAAAATCTTGTTTAAACATCGTAGCACACTATATCCCAGTGATTATTGGGCTAAAGGAACGATAATTAATTTTCTTATTGAATTATCTTCATGAAGACAATCGGGCTCCTTGGTGGGAGCGGATATCTCTCCACTATCAAGTATTATGAGATCATCAATTCCAGGATCAATGAGAAACTAGGGGGCTATCATTCTGCAAAAATGCTGATATATTCATTCGATATGGACGAACTTATCAGGCTGCAGGACCAAGGGAAATGGGAGGAGGAGGCAGAACTTATCCTCTCGAAAGCAAAGCTTCTGCAGGATTCAGGTGCTGATTTTGTTGCTATTGCATGCAATACCCTCCACAGGAGAGCTGGATATATTGCAGGGAAGCTTGATATCCCGCTTCTCCATATTGCCGATACGGTTGCCGATGCTGTCCGGAAAAAAGGGCTTTCCAGGGTCGGTCTTCTTGGAACGATCCACACAATGAACGATTCCTTCTATTCCACCAGGCTCGATATCGCTGTTCCAGAAGCAGATGACATGAAAATCGTGAATGACATTATTCTCAGGGAACTTGTTCATGGGAGGATCAATCCTGAATCCAGGCAGAAGATCAAACTGGTCATCAAAAGACTGGCAGATCAGGGCGCAGAAGGGATGATTCTCGGCTGTACAGAGTTGCAGATCCTGATAAGAGAAAACGATTCAAAACTGCCTCTTTTCGATTCCATGCGCATCCATGCAGAGGCAATAGCAGATTGTGCAATTTAACAAACATATATATACAAAGATTGTCATAATATAGTAATGAAAAAACTTTATCCGACTTTTGCCGAATCTTCAAGCTATCGTGGCCTGGGACAAAATAATTCAAGGATGTCCAACAATGAAATAGAAAAAATGAGGAAAACTGTGCTGGAAAGGGACAATTACGTTTGTGCCTACTGTAATTACAAGGATGTCGAAAACAAGGACATCAGCTATGTTGACGGGGATTCGAGCAATAACAGCCCCGATAACCTTGCAACTACCTGCTCCATGTGCACCCTTATCGTCAATGTACGGCGCGGCTACCAGATCGAAGGCGTTGTGGAACTCTATTCAAGATCCAGTGTTGACCAGAAGACCATCGTCCAGAAGACGAGGCAACTGAGGTCCGAGGGAATGGAAGACAATACCATAATCCGTACCCTTGGCTTGCGGGACAAGGCATTATTCAAGCTGAACCGGAATTATTTGAAAAACCTCTATGCATTTGTCACGTCATCGAGAGGCAATTTCTGATCTGATTCTATTGTTAATCATTTATAAACATTAATTATCAATAGTATAACATGAGGTCTGTCAGAAAAAAAGTTTTTGATCCGAGAAAATTCCATCTGAATCAGGCAGAGTTAAGACCATTGAAGCTTCAGCCTGAAGACATAGTTGTAGTGAGTTATGAAAGAACGGACAGAAAAGCAAAGGACAGCGACTTTCTTTCGAATTTTCTATCAAAGAGGGTTACCAAAAGGATTGCTGATTTTATGTATCAGAAATTCCGGCTAGGCAGGACATTTCAACAAAAAAGAGCAGCAAATGAATATAGAGAGCTGATATCAAAAAGGGACAGTGATGCGTTTCAAAAAGAATTCGAAGACTTTTTCGACAAACAGGCTGAAATCCACAACAAGCTAGTCAACATGCGTTTCACCCTGCGCGTATCTCACTTAAAAACCATAGCCAGGTATGCAAAAAGGAAGGGATATCCGGACTGGCAGAGCTGCCTATTAAAGGAATGCGAAGGGATCGGAAAAAAATCCATTGATGAACTTGAAAGATTTATCGATCAATATCAAATCAACCTATACAGGAGAGGGTATTAATGCAAAAAACCAAAGTCCCCCAACCTTTAAGTGTCTCATTTGCAAGGAGGAAACTTACCCCTGATTTCCTAGGTTTATCTATCGGAGGGACCGTTGAAATCCAGGATGCAAAAGGCGTGTTCATAAGTACTGAAATTCTTCCTGGAAAGGATTCTCCGAAGGTCAAGGGAGTGGTTGCAAGCCCCATAACCAACAAATTTTTCCTTGACGGACTTCTGCTTTCGATAACGCCTGCACTGGAGGCAGTCAGGGGAGTCTCAATATCATTATTCCTGAGTTTTACCAAGAAAATCCATGGGCTCTCTATCAGCAATTTTAACATCACTGAAGACCTGAAAGGGGTTTCCCTTGGATTTACAAACATAATTTATGGTACAGGCAATGTCGCCAAAACAAAGGGGGTTGTAGTCGGCCTTGCAAACATATGCAAGCACCTCAAGGGCATTGCCGTCGGTTTCTACAACACTACCGGCCTCACCAATGGGCTAAGCATCGGGATAGTGAACCAGCAGGAGATAAGGTCAAGGGGCGTGCAGATTGGACTGATAAATTTTGTCGGCAAAAAAGCATATCCTGGAATTACGGTAAATGGCGAAGGGCTTTTCTCATACCTTAGCAGAAGGAAATATTCCATGACAGGAAAATACGCGCCGGATGATGAACTCAGGAATGAGAACCGCGAGCAGATGATCTCATCGCTCGGGAATGATGCTACGCTCGAGGACATGAGAAGATTTGCAAGAACCCTGGACTGCCAGGTTTACGAACTGGCCCTTGCCAAGCTTGAGATGCCGGATGTTAATGCAAAAAGGCTTGCACTGGTTGCATCAGACCCAGAAGTCTATGGAAGGGAAAGCAGATATGCACTCGATGCCCTGGTTTCGGCAGGAAGCGGATATGCACAAAAATACCTGAACATTCTGGAAAAGCGTTAAAAGACAGGCCGGGTTTAAGGAATAGGTGTAAATATGGGAAACATAGCCTATTTTGAGATACCTGCTGAGGATATAGAGAGAGCAAAAAAATTCTACAAGACTGTTTTTGGATGGGATATCAGGAATATCCCGATGGAAGGGGTTCCGCCTGACTACCAGTCAGTGATGACCGGAAAGCCGGAAAATGTAAAGGGCAATAACTATGAGATGAGCCAGCTTAATTCCGGCGGCATGATGAAAAGGATGTTCCCGGAGCAGCCCATCATGAATTATGTTAAGGTGGATAACATCGATGAGACACTGAAGATTGTTAAAGAGAGCGGCGGCATGATGTTTGGGGAAAAGAACAAGATTCCAAATATAGGGATAATTGCATTCATCAAAGACAGCGAAGGAAACATCCTCGGCCTCTGGCAGCCTGTGATGGCATGAATCCGGTAAACTGGTTCGAGATACCGGTAAAAGATATAGATCGGGCGAAGAAATTCTACGAAAGTGTATTCGGGTGCACTATGGAACTTCGTGAACTGGGGCCGCTTACAATGTGTTGGTTCCCGATGAAAGAAGGCCCTGGTTCAACAGGTGCCCTGGTCAAGGCAGAAAGCTATGTCCCTTCCCATTCAGGAACCCTGGTTTACATCACTGTATCGGAAATCGACGACACGCTTGCCAAAGTGGAAAAATCTGGGGGAAAGATCCTGAATCCCAAAAAGAGCATTGGGGAATACGGCTTCGTTGGCCATTTTGAAGACTGTGAAGGAAACCGGGTGGGCCTTCATCAGGGAAAATGAACCTAGCTGCCTGATGATATGTTCAGTTCAACGAATGTCTGGTAGTCGCTATCCAGGATAATGACCGTGTGGTTATAGATATTTATTTCATCAGTCCCCTGCTCGACCAAACGTTTTTCGCTCTCGTTAACAGTACTGAATCTGAACTCTATCCCGATTCCGGACCAAACACATGTCACATCGTCAGGACAGGGAGAATAGATGAAATTCTCTACAGTCGCATTAAAATCCCCGACAGTTGCAGTCTCGTTCTCATGAAGGGTGAACACGCCGCCTGAATCAGTCATGGCATCGGTTGTGCACCCTGCAAGAAGGAGCAGCAGTACAAACAGGTATCTCATGAATGGAAAAAACACTCAAGAGCTAAAAATATATGTTTTTTATAGGTTGGGAGCCGCAGGGTCCTACAATTCGACATGGTCGTATTTCGGACAGAATACTATCGTTCCCTCGGACATCCGCATGGTTTCAAAACGATCCCTCAGGCTTTCGCCCAGTTTTTCGAGAAGGGAAGCAAGGTAGGTCTTCTTGTCCCTGCTGTTTCCTGTAATGCTCAATCCAACGCCGTCAAGGTGATTGGGCTGTACCTCGGAAATCAGGCTGGAGAATGTAGATGAAGCCCTAGCACTCGGCTCAAGCCTTATTGCGATATCTGCGACTACGGCACGATAGAACCTCATATTCTCTATATCCATGCCCTGGACTCTGCCTTCACTCAGATATTGCATCAGCTCTTCATAGCTTCCGAAACTCGCCTGGTCTATGTTAACTGTGAATAATGGCGATGAGGAATACAATTCATTCATTGAAACCCCGTAATATTTGTCGTGGAGGACTATGTAGACTTCTTGATGATATCTTTGGCCAAGGTCAGATAATTTTTTGCACAGGTCATGCCTTTCCGGATGCTTTGCAATCTGTTTCGCCAGATCGTTCACTTCAGTCATCATGCCCCTGAATTTCCCGATCGCTTCCTCCAGCTGCCTGTCTTCACGGTAAATCTCCGGCGTCCTTGCCCTCTTTTCCTTGTAATTGCGATCTATCCGCTCAATCAGTTCGGAAGTGCGTGAAAAATCCCGGATCATGTCAAAATTGGCGATTGCGAAAATTAAAGAACCCACTGCCTGATAGACATGGGCAAAGAGCCTCCTGTTAGCCAGGGCGGCTTTTTCCTTATCTGCTGAATCGACCTGGTTCCTCTTCACCGGGAAAAGAACATACAATGCCGAAGACTCCCTCGGCTGTTCAATCAGCGTGTCCTTCAGGCTGAATCCAGATCCCCCCAATCCTGACCTCAAAAAGCCGGTCTTCAGAATAGCCATTTTTGCATCTGCCATGCTGCGTATTTATTCAGAAGTTATTATAAACATATTCTTATGCTTCCTATAACTTAAGAGTAAGAAAGGATTATTGTGGAATCAAGCTGTGG
>JBNLBN010000012.1:2266-38201 GCA_050303335.1 Candidatus Micrarchaeia archaeon | reverse complement strand
AACTGATCTGGGAATTTCCGGCTGCAAATAAAAGGCCCGAAGTTTCGCTTGCCCTGAACCCTCTGGAAAAGAAGGATCTTGACATCAAGACCCCGCTCGTTATGTCGAAAGAGGTGTCCCATCTGATAGATGCAAGGGATGCCATTTATCATATTAAAAAGGTGAAAAATGATGAGAAGCAAAGGCGAAGCTCTGATTAGGTCATTAGTAGACAAGATGAAGGGCCATTCTGTGTCCGAAACAAAGCCAGAAGTCAAGAAGGCTGACATAGTCAAACCAAAGAAAACAGTGAAGAAGGCTGCAAAGAAAACAGCGAAGAAGGCAGTAAAGAAAACAGCGAAGAAGGCAGTAAAGAAAACAGTGAAAAAGGCTGCAAAGAAGCCGGCAAAGAAGGCCGTAAAGAAAACTGCCAAGAAAGCGATAAGGAAAACAGCCAAAAAGGCAGTCAGGAAAGCCGTTAAGAAGCCGGTGAAGAAGGCTGCCAAGAAAAGAAAGAAATGATCCTTCTTCTTCTTTTTTTGAGTCTTACTGCGACCCTGGACGAATCCGGCGTCACCCATTCAGTCATTACGGCAGAGTTCAACGATTCTGCCGGGGATGAATATCTGCTCAACGTCTCCGGATCCATTGATGGCCTCACAGTCACCGACCGATCCGGCCTGGTTATCAATCATTCAATCATACAGCATGATGATTATAGTATTGTGAATGCCACCATCCCCTATGATTTTCTAAGATTTGAATTCACCTCCTCTTCGCATACAGTGAAGAACCAGTCCCTCTGGATCTTCCTGATGTCGCTTTCAGGTTCAAAGGAAACGGATCTAGACGCCACCCTCCATTTTCCCAGGGGGACAGTGCTGAAAAGCACGAACGGCGCAGCGGAAGCCGATGGAAACCTGCTTGTCAGATGGTCAGGTTTTATGGATCCTGAACACAAAGCCACCATGCGCGCATCTTACGAACTAAGGCCTGTAGAAGAAGACTATCTATTCCCAATCCTTGGAATTTTCATATTCATACCAATAATCCTGTACCTTTTCAAGCCCCGGAAGGAGGAAAAAGGACTTGAAATGCTTGATGGTCCGGAAAAGGAGATAGTTCTCGAGATCCGGAGGAAAGGCGGACAGACCACCCAGGCCCACCTGCAGAAATCGACCAATATGCCGAAAGTTACTCTGTCAAGGAAGATATCTTCCCTCGAACGCAGGGGTGTAATAAAGAAATCGCAGAAAGGCACCACAAACCTGATCACTTTGGAATAATGTTCCACCATCGTTCCACACGTTTCTCTCTGTAACGTTCCAGCAAAACTATAAATACTGTTCCAGCGGCAAGCTTTCCGGTGATTAATTGATTAGATATGTAATACTTGCTATGATGCTTGTCTCATTCGCGAGCGCCCAGGGAATCTTCTATGAGGACCGGGCAGAAAGGTTTGAGGCAGGAAAGGAATATGCGATATGCAAGGCGAACTTCAATATTCAGGTCATGGAATCCCATATGGAAGAACTCGGTGTCGACCTGCATGACGAAGTTGATGAACTCGAAGGGGACATAGAGGAAATCCAGAACCTCGATATGGAGAACGGATTCTGGCCATACATGAATTCACAGTTCAGGCCGCATATGATGCATGCCCGTGAAATGACCATCCAGACAAGGGCCGGCATGATGCAGGGCCACAGGATGAACCTGATAAACGAATATTCGGATCATGCTGCAGAATACCGCGAATGCATCGCATCATCGCTCGAAAAATATGGTAATGCCAAGGTGTCTGCATACGAACATATGCTTGATCGGGCAGAATCGAGGGCGGATGAACTGGAGTCCAAGGATCTCGATGTTTCAGAACTGAGGAACCTGATATCACAGGCACAGTCTGATATTGTTGACGTTCTGAAGGGCGATCTCAAGAATGCGGAGACAGGGGAACAGATAAGGAATGCAATCCGCTCGACATGCATGTACGACGGCTGTCCGAACGGGATGAATTTCCATTTCTCTGCCAAATGGCATATTGCCAAGATGGAATCAATCGTCGACCTATACGGGGACGACGTGGACTTTTCCGAAGCATCCGGATACCTTGATGAAGCGGAGGATATCCTGGATTCTTCCGGCAACGGGTTCCTGAATGACGGCGAGCTGTGGAGGAACATCCGCGCGGCATCCAATTCGATAAAGGAAGCGCTTTTCGATTTGAGGTCATCAGATGAATAACCTCGTATTGGGAGGAATGCTGTTCCTCCTCCTGTTCGGATGCGTGTCCCAGAGGGGTTCCCCATCCCAGAATTCGATAGGCGATGCGGAAATCTCGGTCCCCCAGGACCAGGGAGACGAATTCATCGAGGATGATGACAATCTCATCCCCCCTCCGGAGGATACCACAGGTCTGGCCAATGAATCGACAGATTCTGAAGACGCCGAGACATCCGTTCAAGAAGTAAAGATCACGGCTGATGACCTTTTCGTCGATCAGGGAATGGATGAAGACCTCATTGACGAGGAGGACATAATCGAACCGATCTAATCTTTTACTTTTTTAAATTCTTACCTTCATGATATGTGATAAGCTCCTGTAGTCTAGGAAACTTTGGCTTATGCCATTCTCGTGGCAAAGTTTCATCAAAACCACAAGGTCAAAATAAGCCAAGGTTTGGACATCCCGGTCCAGGATACCAGACTCTCAGCAAACTTTTGGGAAAAGTTTGATCAAAACTTACTGTTCAAAAGTTTGGAAGAACTCTGAAGACCCGGGTTCGAATCCCGGCAGGAGCATTTTTACTAAAAATACCGGACGCCGTACTTTCTTATAAATAATTGGGAAGATAACAGAGAATGGACCTAAAGGAAATCGGCATGGTATTTGTCTTCATTTTGTTGTGCCAGATGGCCGGTATTATAGGATCCCTTTTTACTTTTGATGCGATCCCCGGATGGTATGCCGGTCTGGCAAAACCGGAGTTCTCCCCGCCGAACTGGATTTTCGGCCCAGTTTGGATTTCCCTCTACACCATTATGGGAATCTCAGCCTATCTGGTGTTCAAGAAAGGGTTCGAAAAGAAAGAGGTAAAATTGGCCTTGACATTCTTCGGAGTGCAGCTTCTACTCAATGCACTGTGGTCCATAATATTCTTTGGTCTCCAGTCGCCGCTAAGCGCTTTGTTCTGCATACTGGCACTGCTTTGCATGATCATAGGAACAGTATTTTTATTCTGGAGGATTTCAAAGGTGGCGGCTCTGATAATGGTGCCTTATGTGATTTGGGTTTCTTTTGCCTCTATCCTCAATTACTTCATCTGGATGCTGAATCCCTGATAGCCCATATTTACTTCCGGTCTTCGTCATTCATTGGCCTTTCAGCAATTACGCCAAGAGGTCTTGAAAAAGGGGTAGCCGGATACATTGATATTTTCACCTAATGATTTGCTTTTTTAAATTCTATCTTAGATTTTTTAACCATATGCCTGATGACGAAATGATCGAAAAAGCAAGATCCATTGCCCACATGAAAAAACTAACGAATGATTGTGCAAGCGGACAAGTCGGATGCGTCCTGATAACTGAAAAAGGCAATGAATTCATTGGGGTCTCTTTTTATTCGGCAAGCGGGCTCGGCACGTGTGCTGAACATGGAGCCGTGCAGAATATGCTTGCTCATGGGGAAAACCATGTGAAAAAAATCGTGGCGGTCCGTGAGAACGGCAATATCCTCCCTCCGTGCGGAAGGTGCAGGGAATTACTCTTTCAGATCTGCCGTCAGAATCTGGATACCGATATCATAATTAAAAACAACAAGACGCTCAAGTTAAGGGAACTGCTTCCGCATCGCTGGCAGGATGCAGATGGGAAGGATTAATCTTTCATATCTCAAGTCTCTTTACCCGCTTTCCGGGCAGGAGCATTTTTCTTTAAAATTTTTCCTGTGTAATCCCCATTATGAGATTAACGATAGCACTATTCCTCGGAATCCTGGTTTTCGGATGCACGAGCAACGAACCAGTTACCGGTGAATCATGCATTCTGGATTCACAGTGTGAGCTCCCTATGGAATTCGCAATACAATCGAACTGCCCATACGGCGTTTCATGCATTGATTCGGAATGCAGGGTGGTCTGCCCGCTGACATACCATGATCCGAATCCTGAAATAAGCAAAAGCTACCCTTATACTTGCAATATCGACTCTGATTGCGATTGCAGCAGCCGCGGGAACAGGACTCTGGAATGCCGTTGCATCCGGAATACCTGCCTGTCAGTAGAAGGATGATTATGCGATACCTGTTCTGCTTGGTTTCATCCTATTTAGGGCCAGCGCCCCTGTGAAGCAGTGGATGTTTCCTTCCAGGTCCCCTGTGCTGTTCGGAACGAATATCACGTCCATCCCCGCGCCCATAAGCTTCCTGGTTATTTCTTCCTCTGTTTTCCTGTCGCCGAAACTAGGCATGACCACCGTGGTATTGCCGTTGTGCTCCAGGGGGACCACGTTGGCATAGGATTCATAATTTTCAATATGTGCCATTGTAGTAGGTATCTCAATGACACTGAAGCCCTCATCCTGCAGCTGCTTCTTGTATTTTGAAAGCATCTCAACCACCCTTTCCCCTTTCTCAGTTGCGCTGTCAGGGTCGGAGGGCTTCAACAAAACCGCAGTTCCTTCCTTTGGGAAGAAGACTGCCTGGTCGATATGGAATGCATACTTGCTTTGCGGGACATTCGGTCCGAGTATTATGACCTCATCGGCACCGAACGCCTTTTTGTATACATCGACAGCCTCTCTTTCGGATATGCTGCTTGATCCGTCCCTGTAAGCACGTTGCGTGCGCCGGATATCAGAACTGCCGACAATCAGTATCTTCCTTCCATTCAGCTCTGTTTTTGCGATGTTTCCGCCCTGTATGACTACCGGGACCCTCGTGACCTTGATTCCCGTGTCCTTCTCGCTGTGGGCTTCCGATCTTTTGACTATCTCGCTTTTTCCCTCCTTTTTCCTGGTAAAAGGCTGGCCCATCACGAATTCGTTCTTGGTTGCCCCGAAGTTCCTTACTTTCGTCGGAACTCCAAAGTCTCTTGCCCACAATTCTTCGGTGTATTTTCCCACTCTGATCCTCAGCCTGCCGGTCCCGATCATTTTTTGCAGGTCGCCGAGCATCTTCGTGGCTTTGGCAAGGTCGTTCTGGTCAGTTACGAATATGTCGATCTTCGTGTCAGGATCCGCCTTCAGTATCTCTTCTGCGACTGAAAGCTGCTCGTGGAATATTACCTCCTGCCTCGGGGCGTCCATCTTCGGGACGACAAAAAAGAACCTCTGGAAATCATAGTCAGGAGTAAAAACTGCATCCCTGGGATTCTGCATGAAGTCATTCAGCTTCCCTCTAAGGTCCTCTTGTTTTTCCAGTTCCAGGCCCACAACCAGAATTTGATTGAAACCTATAAATCCTTATTCATAGGTAAGCTGCACGAATCCGTTCCCGTAAATTTTTGAATCCACAAGCTTCATCTTTCTCAAAATTGCATTCCTGAAAAGCGGAATCCCGTCTCCGAGCACCACTGGAACGATGGTAAGGATTATCCTGTCGATGTAAGGGAGCAGTATGCTGTTGATCTGGCTCCCTCCGACCACCCATACGTTTCCTATCAGGGATTCTGCCAGTGCAACCGGATCTTTTGTGAATTCGACATTCTTGTCTTCCCCTCCGGATCTGGAAACGACATAGACTTTCTTTCCCTTATAGGGCCATTTCCCGAAACCCAGCACCTGCCTGTAGGTGTTGTTTCCCATAATCAGAACTTCTACGGATTCAAGGAATTCCCCATATCCGTAATCATTGTCTGGATCTGAGGGAAGCCAGTCGACATTCCCGTCAGATCCTGCAATGTAGCCATCCAGGCTTGTGGCTATGTACAGCGTTTTCATTTCTTTTTCTTGCCCTTTGGCTTGATGTCAATGTGGACTTCAGGGATATCCTCCATCTTCTCGAACTTTTCAGACATGCCTTCGCAGCAATTCTCCATCTTCTCATGCTTGCAGTGGTGCTTGCATTCCTGCTTGTGCTCCCAGTTCTTGAAGAATCCTGCAATGAAACCGAGCATCGCGCCTATAGCAACGAGGTCAGGCGATTCCACTTCGAGAACGGATGTGAAGCCTGTCCTTACGAGGTCACCGAGTATCGGCGTGTTGCTCAGTATCCATCCTGTAATCGCGCCAATCAGCGCCCCAAAAATTGCAAACAGGAAAATCCCGACGATTCCAAGAATGACAACGACGAATCCTATAACCAGGCCGCCTACCGCCATTCCGACTCCTTTTACGATGTCCATGCGATAAATGATTCTCCAATCTTTATATTGTTTAGCCTCTCCATGGATGTTTCTTGATTAGGATGATTTCCAGTGCAAAGTAGTCTTCTTTACCCCATTCTCATCGATTCCGGTGATTACCAGCTTCCTGCGCTCCAGTTTTTTCTCATTCTTCTCCTGCAGGTGCTCGATGAGGTAGGGTCCGAAGGAGACCACAAGGAAAAGTGCCAGAAGAGGGACGAAATAAGGGGATCTTGAAAGTACCGAAGCAGAGCCACCCAGCAAAAGTATCACTGCAAGGATGATTACAAGGTCCTGTTTCAATCTCTGCTTAAGCGGCTTTTTCACAATCATCACACTGGACGTAATACCCTTCGATCTTTCTTTTAGCAGATTCAAGATGCCTTTCTGTTCCCTGCGCAGTTATCGCATACCTGTCGGCTTCCCGCTCCTCCTCGTCATCAAGCTTGTTGTCATTGAGGAACCCCATAAGCACCGGCATCTTGGAGTAAATCCATTGGCTGGTTTTGTAGAATGACGAATTCCTTGCAAGATGGCCGTATTCATGGAGGAGAACTGCCTGCAGTTCCTTGTGTGTCAGGATGTCTATCATGCCCTGCGATACCACTATCCACCTTGACAGTCCGCCGTAGGAATACGCGAAAGGCTTTCCGCTGTCTGCGACATACGTAGATGTCTTGCCGGGTATTATGTCCCCGAAGTTTGCCTTCCTGGTCCTGTTCCATGCAAGGTATGCAAACGGAAGGATCACATACCCGAAAATCAGGGATCCGATTATCGCTGCAGGTATGCTGTACATTACCGCTTCTTCAGCACACAATGGTACTGCCTGGTGGCATTTCATAGAATAGGAGAAATAGGTTATCAGGAAAAGAATGCCTGAAGCAAACGGATAGGACCATCTGATTTTTGAGCGCATGCTCTTTTTCTTCCATATGAAATAAACCGATACGGCTGCGATCAACCCTACTGCAGCAATAAGTGCCGCTTCCACAGGGTCATTCACGAATGCTTCCAGGCACCAGTTTACTACGCAATCTAGTTCCTTCATTTTTTCCCTTTGCTGAATCTCTTGTGGAAATATACTAAAGCCTTATCCCCAAATTTGCTGACAAGCTCATCCACATGGGCTCTGAGGAAATCCTCTTCCATCTCGTCAGGGCTCTTCTTAAGGAAATATATGTATCTCGTCCCTCCGCGGCATGTCTCGATATCCCTGTCCACCAGTTTCTTCTCATAAAGCCTGTCAAGCATAACTGCCACGCTAGTAAGGACTATCTTTTCCTTTGTCGAGACCTTTGCATGGATCTCCCTTACCCGCATCTTATCTCCTGGTTTCAGGACTGTCAGCACCTTTGCTTCCAGCGGGCTCAATTCATCAAGTATTCCTTTTGATATCATGTTTTTACCTTTACAACATAAGTAAGGCTTACAAAGGTTTTAAAAAAGATTGGTTAGTATTACATGCACTGTAAAACTTACAGCCTTGTAAAAGGTGAATATATGAATGAAACAACAGAAAAACCGGTAATCGGGGAATCCCCGTACCATAAAGTTCTTTTGAGTCTGCTTGCCGTCATGATTGTCGTAACTGCTTTTAACCAATATCAGATCGCGACAATCCAGTCAATGCCTGTGGCGGCTGCACCTCAAAGTTATGGAGGAAGTTCCAATCCTGTGACAGAGGCACAGCCCAGCAGCCAGGCATCCTTTTCATCAAAGGTGATCCCTAAAGGCATACCTTCTGTCTATGGTTCTGAACTCGGGATCAGCTATGATGATGTATCTCCAGTCAGTCCTGCGCTTGCGGACCAGACTATACGAAAGCTTGCAGCCTATGACACTGACATTACCCTCGATGGCGAGGATCTTGACAGGTACATAGTTATAGGCCTTTCGATATCCTGCGAGTACTGCTGCGGTGCCAAGTCCATAATATTCCCGAACGGAGCTGCTGCATGCGGATGCGCACACAGTTATGCTATGAGGGGGTTGGCAAAATACCTGATCCAGAACCACGGAGAGGAGTTCAGCGATGAGCAGATAGTCGAGGAGCTTGGAAAATGGAAAGTACTTTTCTTCCCAGGAATCCATGAGGAGAAGGCGGCTGCACTGCTGAGCCAGGATATCGACGTGAATTACATTAATCTTGCTTCAAACAAGTACCGCGGAATTGAGCAGGGTACAGGCGGAAGCATGGTAGGAGGATGTTGACATGAAGAGATGTGTAGATTGCGGAAAAGTAGTTTTCGCCTGCTGTGGCAACGAGCCTGGTGACTATTGTCACAGCTGCGAGGAGTTGAAGAAAAATGAATAGGGAACAAATACTTTTGGCAGTAGTTGCCATAATACTTGTAGTCACGGTCGTGCAGGCATTCCAGCTTTCCGGCATAGTCCGGGAATATTCAGCGAATGCTGTACCGGCGCAGTTGCCTGACCTTGAACCCGTCCAGGCTTCTGCACCACCCTCATCAGCAGGGTCTGCAATGGTAGGAGGATGCTGATGAAATCTATTCTTTTCTTTTTTCTATTTGTCGCTGCATCCTTCTCAAGCGCGGTGGTATACAGGAGTAATTCCTGCGGACACTGTACTCCTTATCTGGAAGAAGTGATACCGTTCCTCCAGGAGCGTGGATATGGTGATATACAGATAAGTGACTATATGAGCGATACGGACGCAAGGAAGGAAATGTTTGAAATCCAGGAGAGGTTCAATGTTCCGCTTTCAATGCAGGGTCACATGATCATATTGCTGGATGACAAGTTTCTGTTTGAAGGGCATGTTCCAATGGAATTGATGGAAGGATATCTTTCTAGTCCGGATGGGCAGATAGTCATCACGCAGGACAAAATGGATTCTCCGACTTTCTACGACGTTCTTAAGGACGGCAATCAGTACAGGTGTCCGATCGATTCAAGCATTGATGAATGCATTGCCGGGGCCATGGTCAATGAGACGAACAACCCAGACTGGCCGTTTGGGAGCATAATACCGATCGCCCTGCTTGTAGCGGCGATAGGTTTCATAGGATATTCGTGGCTGTGATATAATGAAGGCGACATACGTTATTTTACTGCTGGCAATAATTGCCATTACCCTTTTCCTTTATTTTTCGCAAAACATGCTTGGCCTTGTTATCGTAACCGGATTCCTTGACGGGATCCATCCATGCGGGTTCACGGTTTTGCTGTTCTTTGTAGCATTCCTTTTATCTATTAAGAGATCCAGGAAGCAGATACTGGCAATGGGCGGGCTTTACATACTTGGAGTCTTCCTTGCATACCTGGCGATAGGGCTTGGGATCATGCAGGCCGTTGCAATCTTCGAGCCACATTTCATGGCAAAGGCAGGAGCAGTTCTTCTCCTGGCCGTGGGAACAATATCGATCAAAGATGGTCTGATGGGCACATCCACCCTGAAGATACCTGAATTCACAAAGCCATATCTGGCCCGCTTCCTTGAGAAGGGAACGATGCTCGCCGCATTCATTGCAGGCATCCTGGTAGGGCTTTGCGCATTTCCGTGTGTAGGGGGGCTTTACGTGGCGATTATCACGCTTCTAACTGCCCAGGGAATTGACTCGTGGAATCTTGCCCTTCTTGTGATCTACAACATAATGTTTGTGGCTCCGCTGATACTGGCGCTCATCTTCTCATCGAGCGAGAAGGTCCTTGAGAGCCTGGAAGAGAAGGAAAAGAAGAACAGGAAAGGCTTCAAGCTGTTCATGGGAGCACTCATGCTGCTCTTCGGCCTGTACATCCTGCTTGGAGGGACAATGTGATGATAGATTTCCTCATCGCATTTGCAAGCGGAGCGGTATCGTTCCTCTCTCCATGCATAATTCCGATGATAGTGGTTTATCTGACTACTATAACCGGGTTCAGCTTCGATACCCTTCTCCGAAACGGGCATTCCCCGATTGTTCGAAACCAGCTCATGAAGAAGACTGCGATATTCGTGCTCTCTTTCACGCTGGTATTCACCTCCATCGGGGCCCTCGCAGGACAGTTATCCGGCTTTTTGGGCGATATCTTTTCGGTGATGTCCTCGGTGGCCGGTTTCCTCTTCATCATACTGGGATTGCATTATGTCGGACTGCTGAAGAAAGTGGCCTGGCGTTTCGGATCAATGATGAGCGAGGAAAAAATAGAATCCATTGCAAAAAGATGGAGGCAGGAGGACGGAACCTTGTCCAATGCAGGGGTATTCATCATCGGCCTTGCCTTTGCGCTCGTGTGTTCCCATTGTATTTCACCGACGCTTCTTCCGGCCCTCGCCATTGCGGCATCAACTGGAAACATCACCGGCGGGGCTTTTGTAATGCTTGGCTTCTCCCTTGGGCTCGGCCTTTCGTTCATGATTGCAGGATTCTTCTTTTCTAGGACCATTGCAAAGTTTGAATGGATAGAAAAGAACATGCGCACTGTGCAGCTGCTGGTGGGACTGATCTTCCTTATCATGGGAGTGCTGCTTATTAGCGGACAATACCTTTCCCTTGTCAGCCTGCTCTACAAGATTGTCCCATGGGACATTGGAATGTGATAATATGGAATATATGACATATGGAATTTTGATAATGGCGGTACTGGTCATGGCATTTGCATTTATAGGTCTGCCATCTGCTGCCTCGACAGAAGAGAAACCATCTGCTGCTTCGATAGAAGAGAAAGATACGAGGGTGCAAAACCCGCTTCCTTCGGACTGCGGGGATCTGGAGGATCCAAGCAACATCCAGCACCTGAGTCATCATCCGTCAAGGTACCAGGAATGCCTCCGGCAGATCGATCCAGTAAAATTCAAGGAAGCGACAGGGGATGACATATCGGATTATCTGAGGTGAAGCCTTGAAACCTGTATATATTCTTTACGTCCTGGTGATGGCGGCGATTGTGGGAACGATAGCAACGACTCCGCTTCTTGCGCTCCATGGCTATGGAGACCTTGCTTCGCTGAGCTATAATGCATATGTTCCCACATGCCACCAGTGGATCTACAGGTCCAGTTGCATTTTCTACGACGGCAATGATCACTGGATCGGAGACTGCATAACCGGGAATGCGACAATATCCACCGAATTCACGAATGCCCCGAAAACCTGGGACGGCGAGTTCTACTATTCTCGCGACCAGATAGGAAGGAACAGGGCCGAGAAGGTGGAATACGGCAACACTATCGGATACAAGTTTCCAAACGACACGAGGAATATCGGGCTTTATCTTTCAATGCTAATTACTGGCGTCGTGCTACCATTCGTCTGGAAGAAGCCGTTTGTTCCTCCAGCTGTTTTCTTGGTGCTTGGAATCCTTCCGCTTGCGATTGACGGCAGCGGCCAGTTCATAGACTTGTGGGAAAGCACCAACCTGATCCGTTTTGCAACCGGCGTTATCGCCGGAATTATGGCATCCATTTACATATATTCAATGTTAAGCAAGGATTGATAACATGAAAATCATCGCTTTATTGGTACTGCTGCTTGCCTTCGGATGCGTATCCGAGCAGGTACAGGTTCCTCAAAATCAGACTAAGGAAAACGGATCAGTCCCTTCTTCCGGCTACATCAACATCTCCGAGCAGCAGCTCAATTCCATGCTGCAAGACAAGGATTTCTTCCTTGTGGACGTGCATATACCGGAAGTGGAGAACCATGTCAACGGGACAGATGCATTCATACCCTACAACGAGATCGAATCGAACATCGACAAGCTTCCATCAGACAAGGACGCCAAGATAGTGGTTTACTGCAGGAGCGGCTCTATGAGCAGGATCTCGGCTGAAAAGCTTGTCGATCTTGGCTATACGAACGTGGTCAATGTTGCAAACGGAATCGAGGCATACCGGACCGCGCCAAAGGAGGAGAACCCTAACGCATGGCTCATCGAGAAGGTCATTCCTGAACAGGGTGTCACGCTGAAGGCGAAATGGAACGATGTAGGGCCCCTCACGATAGAAAGCGGCGCCCTGAATCTAACTAAATTCCAAAACCTGATGGAAAAGAGGAGGCCTCTTACAGATGAGCAGATGGCAATTCTCGTCAACGGGAGCGATGACTATATTGACATTAACATCAACAACTCCGTCTTTCTGCTTGACCTGTTCTGGGCATTTGGCCTTGTCAACCATAATCCCGTCCTGAACGGCACTATGGTGGAGAACCCGGCCATGCTTCCAAGATACGCAAGCACAGGAGGCTGGCCCCTGGGGGACGAGAGCGGGGGAGTTCTGTACGGAAGCAGGAAAATAATCGAACTCAATGAAGCCCAGCAGCAGCTTGTTGAAAAAATCGCGAACAGCACATACAGGCCATGCTGCAACAATCCGACCTCCTTTCCGGACTGCAATCACGGAATGGCGGCGCTGGGGCTTCTGGAATGGATGGCCTACCAGAACCTCACAGAAGACGAGATGTACGATGCGCTCCTTGCTGTGAACAGCTACTGGTTCCCCCCGACTTATGTCGGGACTGCGGCGCTTTTCGAGGCAAACGGAACGGACTGGAAAGATGTCGATCCAAGGATCATCCTTTCATACAATTATTCAAGCGCAGCCGGATATTCGAAAACCAGCAAGAAGCTGGAGGAACTTCCTGAAATAAGGATTCCTGCCGGGAGCTGCGGTGCATAATGTACAATTATAGAAAAGAATCCAGGCTCAATTTTGCGCAGGCAGTGGAAGCGGTAAAGGAACATATGCAGAATGAAGGGTTCGGCGTTCTTACCGAGATCGACGTAAGGCAGACTCTCAAAAAGAAGCTGGATGTGGATTTCGACAATTATCTCATCATCGGGGCATGCAATCCACCCTTCGCATACAAGGCGCTTCTCGCTGAACGGAATGTCGGGGTGATGCTTCCATGCAATATAATTGTCTATGAATTAGGGGCAAAAACTTTTGTCGCATGCATACTCCCTTCAGTACAGCTTGGGAAGATAGGAAATCCGGAACTTATCCCTATAGGGGATGAAATAGAAAAAAAGCTGAAGAAAATAGTTGATTCGGTCACTTCCTGATCAATACGAATCCTGCAAGTGCCACGAGCCCCAGCGCGCTCAGGCAGCATTTCTTTTCTTCCGGCTCCTGCGGAACCGGCTCTGCTTCCGGCTCATTCCTTATGCTCGGCATATATGGTTCAGGTTCCGGAATCACATCTGTTTCTTCCACTGGCTCAACAACTTCCGGCTCCTCTTCATCGACTACCGGTTCAGGGTTTGTTTTCGTTGGTTCCGGAGCGCTCGGTTCAGGAGCCTCAGGCTCGGTGTCTATTCCCGGAATGTATCTATTCTCAAGTTCGACGACCGGAGCCCCCGGGACCGATACTGTCTGCTTCAGCAGAAGTCCGGTTTCCCTTTCATATATGCGGTTTGTTATCGCGCCGCTCAACTCGGCCTTAAGCGTTATGGTGTCATATGTCCCTCCCCCGACATTCTTGGAACTTATGTCTATAACCTCGAAGTCGTCAATGTATCTGTATTTTGAAGTGTTCTTCAATTCTGCGGAATCGAACCAGAATTCTCCAAGCAAGGCGCTTGCGTTCTGGTTGACAGTCCTGGTCTTGTCATTGTTGGTTATCTCGACCACGATGTTGTCGGATGTCCGCCCGAGGACCTTATACGAGTATGTATCGCCGCCGACACTGTATTCGAGCTCAACTCCCTTCTTTATCCAGCCGGGAGCGACTGCAAAACTCATGTTTGCAACTATCAAGAGCACCAGTATTTTCGTCATGTGAGGGAACATGTCCTGAATGGGAATAATATATTTTTAAAATTTGCTGGGGCTATCCTCATCATGAGGGGAATAAAAAAAAGCCTTGAAAGCATCCCTACTCTTGAAGGAGCAGGGGTGAGGCTAAGGAGGGTTTTCGGCTTCCATCAATTGCCCCAGTTCGATCCCTTCCTTCTTCTGGACCATTTCGGATCGAAAAATCCCGATGATTACATTAAAGGGTTCCCATGGCATCCCCATCGCGGAATCGAGACCGTCACCTACATGATCAGCGGAAAGGTGGAGCATGGGGACAGCCTCGGCAACAAAGGGGTGATCGGACCTGGTGAGGTGCAGTGGATGACTGCCGGAAGCGGCATAATCCACCAGGAGATGCCCCAGAAATCAGATGAGCTTAAGGGTTTCCAGCTATGGGTGAACCTTCCGCAAAAGGACAAAATGACTGCACCCCGTTACAAGGGAATATCAGCAGAAGAGATCCGGACTGTTGAGAATGAAGGCTGCTCCGTCAAGATAATCTCCGGCGAGATGAACGGAATGAAGGGCCCCGTCAACGACCTTTTCGTGGATGTCGATTTCTTTGATATTCATCTCTCAGGTAAATTCAGCTACGAGACAAAAAAGACGCTTGCTTTCATTTATGTCTATGAGGGCAAGGTAATAGTCGATGGAAAGGAACTGGCAGCACATGATTGTGCACTTTTGGACGAGCACGGTGCAATAGAGATAAGCGGAAGTGGAAAATTCCTATTTGTTGCAGGTAATCCGCTTGAAGAACCTGTTGCATGGGGGGGCCCCATAGTCATGAATACCGACGGGGAACTTGAAGAGGCTTTCCGGGAAATCCGGGATGGGACATTCACAAGAAACGAGCCAAAAAGCATAAACCGGGATTTCTACCGAGTTTAAATATTAGTAACATCATAATCTAATCATAAGAACTATTTCTGTTAATCAGAACTGTTTCTAAATAAAGTGAAAAAATGAAATTCTCAGAATTAAAACTAAGTGATAAGAGCCAGAAGTCGATAAGCAACTATGGCTACGTGGACGCAACAGAAGTGCAGGTAAAGACCATTCCAAAGATAATAGAAGGAAAGAACCTCATTGTAAGAAGCCAGACAGGAACCGGAAAAACGGCCGCATTTACAATCGGCCTGATGGAAAGGATGGCAAGCGGGGAAATCCAAAGCTTTCTCGTGCTGGTTCCAACCAGGGAACTCGCTGTCCAGGTTTCAAAGGAGATGCACGGCCTGATGCAGGTCCATCAATACAAGATTGTGAGCATATTCGGCGGAATCCCGATCAACAAGCAGATCGCCCAGCTGAAAAAGCATTATGATATAATCGTAGCAACCCCTGGCCGTTTCATCGACCTTATGCAGAGGGGGAAGCTCGACCCGAATATATTCACAGTGGCAGTGCTTGATGAGGCTGACCTTATGCTTGATATGGGATTCCAGAAAGACGTATTCACGATACTTTCACACATCCCCATGTCACAATCCCTTCTTTTTTCTGCGACTGTAGACGAGAGGATACGGAAGATCTCATCAAGGTTCATGCCGGATTCAGAACTGGTCACGGTTGGCCAGATGGAGAAGGTTGCATCAATCAAGGAGGAAAAGGTAAAGCTCAACCGGGCTGACCGCTATTCCAGGCTGAAGGGCCTCCTAGAAAGCCACCAGGGCGAGAAGATTATCGTATTTGCAAGAACAAAGCGCGGAGTTATGGGCCTCAAGAGGAGGCTGGAGCGAAGCGGATTGGAGGGAATCGGCATGCTCCAGGGTGACATGCCGCAGTCCAGGAGGCTGAATGTTCTGAACCAGTACAGGGAAGGAAAGCTTTCAGTGCTCGTTGCAACAAATGTAGCATCCCGCGGAATACACGTGGATGACGTAAACCTCATAATAAACTATGATGAGGCTGAGGATAATGAAACCCATCTTCACAGGGTGGGAAGAACAGGCCGTATGGGCTCAGAGGGGAAGGTAGTGACCTTCCTCTGTATGGATGAGGCCCCCACGCGGCCCCCGAAGAGGACAGGAGGGGCACAGAGAAGGTCAGGAAGACCAATAAGACGAAGAAGGCGATAATATTAAAAAGTTCCAAGAGAACCCCTATCAGGTGAAATGATGGGTTTAAGCAAAAAAGATCTTTCCCGGAAAAAGGCAAACCTGAAACACAGGCTCGAGGAACTTGAAAAGAAGGCAAAACAGGACCCCCTGAAAAAAGACAGGAGGCTCCACGAGGAAATAGCAGATTTGAGGAAAAAAATCGAGGATTAATGCTCGCATTTATAAAATCCCTCTTACAAATTTAGTATGTTGGGAAAAAATTCTCAATAATAAATAGGTGAAATATATGGATAACCGTGATGACAGGAAGATGTACGATGCAACCTGTTCAAAATGCGGCAAAGCCTGCCAGGTACCGTTCGAACCAAAAGAAGGTCGACCAGTATACTGCAGGGATTGCTACAAACCAAGATCAAGATTCTAATTTTATAATGAATTTGACTCTTTACTAATTTTTTATCTTTTAACATACCCATTTATATCTATTTTGCACCATTTAATGCAACATGAGTAGGAGGAGATCCAGCCCAAGTGAGAACAAGCCGACAGCTCCATTTCCGGAAAAGCAGTCTCGCATCTTCGTCGATGAATGGCTTGAAGATGTCTCGCCTAAAAGACCGTCCCAGCTGATTGACGAGCCTCCTGCAAGCGGATCCAGCCCAAGGATACTTTCTCTTGATGATATCCGGAGGCAACCAAGGGATACCCCTCCGACACTAAGCCCTGATTCCATAATAGAAAGCAGCGAGCTCCCGGAGGTATCAGAGCCGGATTCGATGAATGACCAAATGCGAAGGGAGTTCCTGAAGGTCGATTATCAGATAACTCGGAAGATCGGCGAGGGAGGCATGGGTTCAGTCTACGAGGCAATCTATATCGGTGATGAGAATAACGCTTATGGCATCACACCTGACAGCAGGGTCGCACTGAAAGTGCTGTCAGATGAATATACTGACAGGGACGAGACCAGGACGAGATTCCTGCGAGAGGCAACCGTCAGCACCAAGATAGACCATCCGAATGTCGTCAAAGTATATGATATAGGGGAACTCTCAAGAAAACTTTACTACGTAATGGAATTTTTGAATGGGATGGACGTTGCATCCTATCTCGAAAAAAAAGGGGACAGGGGAGAGCTTATGGCCCTTGACAAGGCCCTCTTCATTGCAAAGGAAGTATGTTCAGGGCTCGAAGTGGCACACAACAAAGCCATTGTCCACAGGGACGTGAAGCCGGAAAACATATTCGTTGTAAACGAAGACGGCGCGGAACGTGTCAAGATAATAGACCTTGGAATTGCAAAACTCATGAACCACAGGTCGTCGCACGGAATGCCGAGGCTGACCCAAACGGAATGCGCAATAGGCACTCCCGCGAACATGGCACCGGAACTTATTCCTGACAATCATGCCCCGATCCAGTACGATCACAGGGTCGACATCTATTCCCTTGGAGTGACGCTCTATGAGATGGTAACAGGAAGGCTTCCGTTTGATGCTCCGACGCCCACGGGCCTTATGTATATGCACAAGAGCGTCGAACCAAAACCGCCATCGACATATGTGGATGGCCTACCGGCAAGCGTTGACGAATTAATCCTAAAGTGCCTAAGGAAGAACCCTGATGATCGGTATCCATCTGCAAAGGAACTCTCTAAGGCAATTGATGCAACGAAAATACTCACAGGACCTCCGGTCCTGGTTTCAATGAGGCCGAATTCGGCACATCCGACCCAACAGTCTATCGTAGTTTCGAAGAAAAAGAGTCCCTATCTGATACCTGTGCTCACGGTCGCAGTTGGCGCTTTAACTGCTGCAGCAATAACGCTTGGCATGACAAATCTCAAAAGTGACGCTCCAGCGCCTGTCCAGTCGGCAGTTTCCGTGCAATCTATTGCTCCCATTGAATCTGCGAAACCGCAGAAGCCTATGGATTCAATTTACGATGTCAGGATCGATGCTAACATCACGGCAAATATTTTCGTTGAGGAATTCTCCAACGGGATTCTTGTCGAGAGGAATGTCGGGGTGACGCCATTCAGCGACAAGGCAAAGGGGAAGAAGAGGTTTTTCCTGGAGAAGCCAGGCTATTCAAGGATATATGTAGAACTGGACCCTAACAATCCTGAAATAAAAGTCGAAATGAAAAAGCGCTAAAGGTACTTTTTTGCTATTTCTACTGCTGCCTCGTGGTTCATCCTGTACAATTCGCTCAGGTGTTCTGCCGCCTCGCTTCCGTCATTCTTTTTCATCGACAGTACGAAAAGGAGCTTCTCAACGTTTTCGTTTGTCTTACTTTTCTCAATCTCGTGAAGAAGCTTGAATGCATCATCAAACCTTCCAAGTTCATAATATGCAGATGCAGTAATTACGGCGCATTTCAACATGTCATCAATGTCGCTTGCCTTGTTGAAAGCCCTCCTGCCTTCCACTGCTGCGATCTCATACCTCTTGCTCCAGTATGCCGAAGCGGCAACGAAAAAATATGCTATGATCTCATCCGGATAATGCTCCCTGAAATCCTTGCTGAAACTGAATGCACTCTCATAATCTTTGTTCTTGAAATAAGTTACAAGCTGGGAGATGTAACCGGATTTGGAAAATTCCATATTGCAGAATCACCAGCAATAATTTTAAATATTAGATTCCTAGCTTGCCTATGGCGCCCGTATTCAACGAGGATTTCTCCCAATCCCGAGCTCAAGAGACCATTGCATCAACGATCACTTTCCTGGTCGCAAAGTATGAACTCCCTCTCAACCAGAATGCTGTTGACGACCTTGTCCAGAGGGCAATGCGGACAAACCCCGCTAGTTCTTCTGCTGCAAGGGAGAGTGCAAGAAGGACTCTTCTTTCAGAAGTCGTGAAGCGCAATCCGGAACTAGCAAGCCAGCTTCGGCGAGATATGGAGCCGCCAAGGCCAGAACAGGCTCCTAACATAGAAATGCCTCCTGAATACCAGGACGAGCAGCAATCCGAAACCGTCCAGATGCCGACAGAAAGAATTACTGCAAGGCCACCAAGCCGGTCGGAAGAGCATTCAGATTCGCCAGTTGAAACCAGGGAATATCAGACCTCCTCCGGTCATCAGGAGCAGCATGCAGAACAGACTGCTGTAACAGAACAGCGTGAATACCAGACATCTGCCGGTCACCAGCAGCAAACGGCCCAAAGAACAACCGTAACCCAGGAGCGCGAATACCAGACTTCTGCCGGACATCAGCAGCAGGAAGCACAACGAACCGAGGTGACAAGGGAACAGGAACTCCCAACTTCTGCCGGCCATCAGCAGCAGGAAGCCCAGGAAACATCTGTAACAGAACAGCGCGAATACCAGACTTCTGCCGGACATCAGCAGCAGGAAGCACAACGAACCGAGGTGACCAGGGAACAGGAATTCCCGACATCCGGATACAGGAAGAAACCAAGCAGGAGTTCACCTTTCGATTTCGAGAAAGGATAGACAAAAAGCAACATTAATTATAACTTTTAAACCTTTCCCTCCAAATTCTACTCCATGAGGAAGATTCTAACGGCAGTTGCCCTTGCAGCAACGCTATCCTGCAATAATTCGAATAAAACTTCAATTCCAAGTGCAATACCTGCTGCGAGTTCCGCTCCGCTTGTAGAACAGGCACCTGATAGGATCCGGTGCTATGACCAGAAGGACGGAACGATGTTCGTGAACACAGGTTCAAAAGAGACGAAATTCTCATTGAAAGATATAGGTGTGGAAAAGGATTCCATGGATTTCTTCTGCACTGACGAGGGCTATCTTTTTTGGGTCACCGACAGGCAGATAAGCATAAGGAAATTCGATAGCGGGAAATTCGATTCCGTCCTCGACTTCAGGTACATAACCCCTCCCGAATACAGCTATCCGGAAGGAAAGAGCCCTGTTGTTTCCGATGCGACCATTTGGAAGAATCCGAAGGCAAACTGGGAGGACATCACCGTCGCAACTATTACAGAAGACGGCATTCTCCAGATATCCAGGCACAGCCTTTCAGACTATACGGAAAATCACCCTAACAGGACTATCTTCGAATTTGCAAGAAATAACCTCTGGCCGGATAACCTCTCGAAAATCGACCTTAAGCTGATAGACCAGGAGACAATGGTCCTATTGTTCGCAGGGCAAAAGGGCGCTGCGAGAATAACGCACTACCATACCCTGAGGTATAAGGGTGCACTTGGAGAGAGGTTCGAGGGAAGGGGAATCTTACTTAGAACCCACGACCTGAAGGTACAGAATCCAGGTCTTCGAAACATCTTCGACATATCGAGGCCCACTTATTTTGACAACAGCCTGGGAGGCTGGGTAACCGATCTCCAGGGAGAAAACTATGCCGGGAAACCGATGCCGATACTTCCCCAGTTAGCCTCCAAGTAGCCTGAAGGCTATTCCTCCAAGAAGCAAAGCAAGCACAATCTCAAATAATGAGATGGCTATCGCCTTGTCCCAGCCATGCTCCTTCTTTAGGACGGCAATGGTCGAGATGCATGGGACATAGAACATTGTCACTATCGCAATGGTAATCATCTGCGTGTCAGAGAGAACCAGGCCGAACTGTTCAGATCCGAGCAAGCCTGCAAGCATTATGATGACAAGCTCTTTGCGCAGGATTCCGAACACCAGTATCAGCCCGATTTCAGCCGGCCAGCCAAGCCAACCTACAGTTATCGGTTCAAGCAGCCTGTTTATCCCATCAAGAACTCCGGCTATGTCCAGGATCGGTATCAGTACAGTGGATCCGATTATTATCGGGAAAGCGATCCTCACAAAAGACCTTATCCTTCTCCAGGCCTCAAGAAGCACGCTTTTAGGATTAGGCATCTTGTAGGATGGCATTTCCATGATAAGCCCGCTTTTTTCGCCTGGAAGCACCTTGAATGCGACACGTCCAATTATAAAAATCACGGCAAGGTTCAGCATGTATAGCGAGAAAGCCCATAACGGGCTCACATATGTTGCAACAAGGCCCATCACAACCACTGTAACGGCGGCGCAGGGAACAAGCGTCACAACCAGAGCAGAAAGAAGCCGATCCCCCCTGGTCTCAAGTATCCTGCAGGACAGGCATGCAGGTACATTGCACCCGTATGCGAGTATCATGGGTATGAAGGCCTTTCCATGCATCCCCATCTTCTGCATCGCGGAATCCATCAGGAACGCCATCCTTGCAAGGTATCCGCTGTCCTCAAGGATCGCAAGGATTATGTAGAATGGAACTAGGTAGGGGATAGCTATCGCGGTCCCTGCAAGGATCCCCTCAAGGAACCCGTCGACAATGATCTTTCCGGCTATTCCTTCCCCTACAATTCCGAAAATGCTCTCCTTCATCGATCCGGCCAGTGCGATTAATTGCAGGGAAAGCCAGTCCCCGAATGTAAATATCAAAAGGAACATCGCAAGCGAGACTATCCCAAGAACAGCGTAGCCTGCATACCTGTTCAGCAGTATCCTGTCCGGATTCAAGCTCCTGTCCTTCCTGTAGACTATGGAATTTTCCATGATCCTTCCGATTCTCTCGTATCTTTTTCCGGCAGCAGCAGCCTTTCTCCTTGGAGGTGCCTTAGCGTTCCTTGCAGCCTCTATCAGCTGATCGAGATTCTCTCCCCTGTTTGCGGCAATCGGAATGATTTTTATTCCGAGTTCCCGGGAGATCTTTTCAATGTCAATTTCCATCCCCTTTGTCTTTGCAACATCGACCATGTTCAATGCGATGACCATGGGAATCCCCAGGTCGCTGATCTGTGTGGTGAGAAACAGGTTCCTCTCGAGCACGCTCGCATCTACAACATTTATTATCGCATCCGGCCGCTCTTTTTCCAGGAATTCCTTCGCGATTTTCTCTTCCTCAGTATAAACCGAGAGAGAGTATATCCCAGGAAGGTCGATGATGCTGATGTCCGCGTGGTTCCCGAAATTCACCTCTATGGTCTTTCCGGGCCAGTTCCCTACATGCTGGTTCAGTCCTGTAAGCCGGTTGAATAGCTCTGACTTTCCGACATTCGAATTCCCGACAAGCGCAATCTTCACCCATCCACCATTACATAGATCTTCTCAGAAATTCCCCTTCCGATGGCGAGTTTCGATGAGCGGACAGTTATCTCAACAGGGCCGGACCTTCTGGATTCCCTTGTGAGTGTAATCCTGGATCCGGGCACCAGCCCGAGGTCGTTCAGCCTGCCAACGACGTTCTTGCCGCCTGATATCCTGAGGATGATCCCGCTCTGCCCGTTCCGCATTTTTTCAAGCGTGGTGCCCTCTTCTCCCATCTTTTCGATCATGGCATTCTCCACCTCGTCCGATATCACATGCTCCAGCTTGCATGCCTCCCTGTGGATGTCTTTTTTTACTCCAATAAACCTGAGGAACTTCTCAATGAGCCTGTGCTTCCTCAGTATCGTGAAACCTACCTCTTCCCCCTTTTTTGTCAGCGTGATCCTGCCGTATTTCTCGTATTCCACATACTTTTTTTCCTGCAGCTTGGAGAGCATCTGGCTGACGCTTGCGGGTGAGATATTCAGCTCGGCAGAGAGGTCCTTAACCCGTGCCTCCTTTCCTGTTTCCTGGAACCTTGCCAGTGTCTCTAGGTACTCCTCGATGTTCGGGCTGTTTTCCATGAGAAATTAGGCACGCTTAAAAATAAAAATCAACTGATTCGGATCATTCTCAGTCTTCCGTCGGAGAGGTCAATATCCATCGTGAGATTCAGGAAATCCATGCTGTCATCGAGCTCGAATTCCTCTCCATCGAATTCGAATACGAAGCTGTTGCCGATCTCCATGATTTTTGCAGTCTTGTCGAATATCCTGATCTTTTCCCCTTCCATGGTATCATTAAGGTAGGGATAGAACCTGGATTCGAATGCGATGTATTCTGTCTCATCGTCCATGCAGTTGCTTCCGGAAAATGTAGTTTTCGAGATGTTGGATTCGAAATCCTGGAGTACGGAGAAGTCTCCGGCCTGGAGAATTATGCGGTCCGGATGATCCTCAAGAACAGCTACCGAGAGGTTGCAGTCACTGAAATCACAGAGCTCATCCGAATCCAGGTATTCCCCGAAGTCCTCATAAACGTTCAGGTCGAAATCGATTATCGTCCCGTCATCCAGTTCGATGAGGTCCCCATCCTCAAGGAGGACATTACTGTCATATTCCTCGATCTCGTCCAGTTCCCTGATACTGAGGTTCTCGACATCCTTGGTACAAACGGATTCGATGCATCTGCCGTCGCTGCAGTATTCACCTGGTACACAGGAAATCCTTTCATATGCAATGGAATTTCCGCTGCAGTAGTATTCAAGCACGGTTATATCGCTGTAGCAGCTGTCCTGGTTGGTCTTGCCCAGGTACCTTACTGTTCCTTTTTCGGAATAATCGTGTCCTGAGTCGCTGTCGGTACAAACAGCCTCGATGCACGCTCCGTCGATGCATTCATGCCCCTCTGCGCATTCAATCTCAACTGAATCTGCCTGATCTCCGGAGCAGAAATACTCTATGACCCCGAAATTCCCAGAGCATCGGTCTACATGTTCACTGCCGCCCTGCATTACGGATCCCCTCACTTCCGCTTCCTTTCCAAGGTCGCTGTCGGAGCAGGGGAGGTTCACGCACTCGCCTGATATGCACTGCTCGCCGCTGCCGCAGGAGCGTTCCTCCGATTTTATCTCGCCGAGGGAGCAGTAGAATTCCCTTACAGTATTCGAATCTATGCAGAAGTCCTTTTCTATCCTGCCCAGCGTGCTGGTCTCGCCTCTCTCGGTTATTATCTGCCCGCCGTCGCTGTCATCGCAGGAGATTCTCGAACATTCTCCCCCGCTGCATTCATAGCCCCTGGGGCAGTAGAACTCGCTGAATTTTCTAGCCCCGTTCTCGCAATAGTATTCGATTATTATCTCATCCTCGCACCGGTCGGACTTGTCTCCGGCAGTTCCCTGCCTGAAGATGTCCCTGCCGCCGTCGCTGTCTGTGCATGTTGGCTCCTTTGCGCAAATCCCCTCATGGGATACTCCTATCCCGTTGATAGATGCAACGCAGCTGTTTGAATAAGTCACGTTGTCAATCCCGCATACGGGGTCGAAATCATAGGGGCATTCTGATGTGCAGCCGAAAACCAACAATAAGAGTAACGGAAGGAGGGGTCTCATGGGAGATAATCCCTTGCTTGTTTTTTATACTTTTTGCCTAATGAAGATGAATATGACCGACAAAGACTTGGAAGAAGCAATCTATGAATGCGCGAAAATCATAGAGGAAAAATGCAAGAAAAGGCCCTACATGGTTATAATATCAAAGGCCAATCTCGGTTTCGAGAATGAGGATGACAAGAAGAAAGGGCTCCTTAAAGGCGATTGCACCTACCTTTATCTATCAAAGCCACCTGTCAGGGATGACGGCGTGAGCAGGGCACTTATAAAGGGAGCAGAGGCAGCGCTCAGCCAGGCAAAATCAAAAAATGAATGAGTATGATGTTAGGTAGATAAGTATCAGAAGTATTGCATCTACTTTTTCGATTCTTCCCCTGAGCCAGAACAAGCCCACAATTGCAAACGTGGCAAGAAGGATATAGATTGCCACCGGGGTTATTATCTGCCCGGAAATAGCTGCCGGGAAAAATAGCGGCCCGATTCCAAGGGCTAATGTGGCATCGGTGATGTTGCTTCCCATAAGGTCACCGAGCATGATCCCATACTGCTTCTTTCTTGCAGCTGCTATCTCGACCGAAAGTTCGGGAAGCGATGTGCCGAGTCCTATTACGAAAAAACTTACCAGGTATTCAGGAAGGCTGATCTGGGTGGAGATGCGGATTACAGATTCCACTATTAAGACAGATCCGATCAGAACTCCGATCAGGGATGCGAACAGGAGCAGGAATGTTCGGTTCCTGCTGTTTTTTATGGTTGAGAGGTCTATCTCCTCTCCCAGGTGGCGGCGGACTGTAAACCTTGTCGTGAATATGAGGATCCCTATGTATGCGATTATCAGGATCACAGCATCATTCTGGTTCAGCACGCCGTCAAGGAGGAGATATGCTGAGAGCGAGACAGCGAATATGAGGGCTCCCCCAAGAACAAGTATGTTTCTCCTGTCTGCTACCACCCTTCCTGTGATCAGCACGACAAGGCCAAGAACTAGCGACAGCTGGGCCAGGGTCGATCCGAGGGCATTACCTACATTGATGTCTCCGTGCCCTGAATATGATGAAATCAGGGAATTCACTATCTCCGGAAAATCTGTTCCGATAGAAACAAGAAACACCCCTATGACAAGAGGGGATACCTTGAGGTAATGGGCAATGTGCGTGGAATATTCGACGCTTTTTTCACTGGCGTAAGTGATTATGGCCAAGCCTGCAACAAGCACCGCAGCTTCGAAGAGGACCATCAGCACCACTATGCTGTTTCAGGGCCTGTCTTGAAGGACTGCACCCCGTAGTCTGCAGATTCCGCAGCCCACCAGTTGCCGTACTTCTCCTTGATCTTCTCCTCTATCGGCCTTGCTTCCCTTATTGCCTTGACAACGTCCTTCCTTTCGATGTATTCCTTCTTTTCCATCGAAGCCATGTCTCCGGCCAGTTTTATTATCCCTGCAAGGTTCCTGAGCCTTAATGTCAGTCCCTTGGCATTGTCGATCTTCCTGGCAATGTTTCTTGATTCTTCTATAATGAGCGATACTGCAGAATATTCGGCATGCGGGATCTTTCCATCCTTCCTAATCTCCTGTGCTATGAACTGCTCAAGCTTCTCGACGTTCTTTGCATTGTCGGGCATGATGCTGTTCATCAGGACCTCGTAGCCGTCCCCCCTGATCCTCGACCTCATTGGCGGGATTATGTGCTTCAGGTCGTTTATGTTGCATGCTCCGACAAAGATGAAGTCGCAGGGGACTCCCTCCACCCTAACTGCAGCTCCGCTGCTCATGGGATTCCGTCCAACGATCGGGAACTGCTTGTCCTGCATTGCTGTAAGTATGTATCTCTGGATGTCCCCAAGGGTGGATAATTCATCGATAAAGAGCACTCCCTCGTGGGATTCATGGACAGCCCCGGGAACTACCCTTTGGTATGATGATGTTCCCAATGTCTGGTGTCCGCCGTACGGATCATGCCTTATATCGCCGAGGAGTTCTGTCTCGGTTCCTCCGCTTGCCTGTACGAAATTCACCCTTTTTAGGGGCACAAGCACCTTTCTTTTCGATTTCTTGTTCATCTCCTCGAGCTTCTTTATCTCGTCCTGCCTGAGCAGTATGATCTTGCCGTCTGTTGATCTCTCGTAGATAAGAACTTCCTCCTTTCCTGATACCGACCTTCTCGTAGTCGCTATGCGGACCTTCCCCTCTTCAGGTGCGCCGCCGCTGCTACTTGGATTGATCCCGTACCTTTCAAACAGGTTGCTCTTCTGGCTTTTTGATGCTCCGCATTGAGGGCACATTGATTCGGTAAACGGGCTTAGCGCTCCGCATCTCCTGCACCGGTATCCGAGCCTCTCGGCAACGAATGACGGCACATCAAGCGGAGAGACTTCCACGCCGATCTTATGCTCCGCGTTCTTGTCCTTCTTTATCCTTGCTTCATCCCTTATCTCAATAATCGGCCTGTCCGTGTTCTCTGGATTGTCAAGGACTGATACCTCGAATTTCGGCTTTGGCAAAACGCTTGCTATGGCCTGGGCTATCATGCTTTTACCGGTTCCAGGCGGGCCCACGAGCAGTAAATGTCTTCTTTGATAGGGCACCATCTTAGCGATCTCGACAGCTTCTTCCTGGCCGATGATCCTTTCGAATGGGTCCTTTGGAATAATAATATCTTTCGTGGTCTCGAATTCTTTTGCCATAGGATAATAGCGTCATTACCTGTTTATATAATTGAGCCTAAAAGAGGGGGGTGCCATGGAAACCACGAATGGTTTCCAGGCGTATGAGGGTATAAAGATAGAATGGAACTGAGAGAGGTGGGAGGTAGGTCCATTCTATCATTAATATAAGTGCCAGCACCTGGTCGGATGCTGAACACGTATGGGAGGATAACAAGTTTGAGAACGAACCATGAGGGTTTGAGAGAGGTGGGAGGTACGATCCGTTCTCAAGCCTTGCCATCAATATTAATTCGGGAAGAAGAAAACCTTCTTTCCGACCTGCTTCTTTCGAAGCAGGCTTTGGTTCACGAGGCGGTTGAGCCTCGATGAAGCTGCGTTCTTTCCTTTGTAGTTGAACTTCCGCCTTACTTCCTCGGCAGTCACCTTTCCGGAATCTTTTACGAATCCGAGGATGTCTGCGTCGATTTCAGCAAGCATCGGAACCTCTTCTACTACTTTTTCGGTGGATATTCCCTGTGATTCAAGCCTGTCGAGTCGTTCGATTATGGTTTTGAGGAGCCTGTTGGTGTTTTCCCTTTCTTCAAGGAGCTTATACATGAGCTCCCCGAGGACAACCGGGTCCTTGAACTTTTCCATGTTTTCTTCGATGTCTGACTGGATTTCACGTCTGAACGCGCTATCGGTAGCTTTATATTCCTTGCTTTCCTTATCCATTATCGCTTCACCATCATGTTGCGATAAAATCACGCAACTGTCATGATATAATCATGATATGTTTATAAATCTATCGTGATTCATCCGTAGGTGACCACTTGAGAACACTAAAAGACTATCTCCCGGCTATGATCTCTGCTTTTAAGAAAAGAAAGGGGAACCGTCTTCGTAAACTCAATGACCATATCCTTGAAGATGCAGCTATTGATTCCTCGAAGGTCAATTTCAAGCTCGCGATCATATCATATGTCTTGAGCAAGATAGCCTCGAAGCCCAGGTTCAACAGGCCGGAGTTCGAGGACTGCCTCCGGGACATAGAGCTTTCCCTTGATTACCTGGCATCAACAATATTCCGCGACAATGAGAAGGATGTCATGGGAGGATTCGACAAGGTCGAGAGGTCCATCTCCTGCCTCGACAAGAAGGATCCGAGGTTCGTAATCGACCTCATTACAAAGGGAAAGCTGAAGATGGCAGCAACATTCTATGCGCAGGGTATGAGCCTCGGTGTCGCATCCGAGATGACCGGCCTCCACAAGCAGGAAATCCTGGATTATGCGGGGCAGACCATGATGTTCGAGAGGCTCAAGGATGAAAAATCCATTGCTGAGAGGATGAAGATAGCAAGACGGCTGATTTCTGATTAAAAACAGTTCCATCCATCTTATCTACGTGAAATTACGACTCTCCAGAAGTTTTTCCAGGCGTGAGTTCCTGGAGACTGCACTGATCGGTTCAGTATTATTGGTGCTGCCGGGTGAAGCGATCCTCCCGATAACGAAGCTGCGGGAAAAATTCAGGCAGATGGAGGAGTTTGACATTGTACCAATGGTTCCCTGGTGCGATCCGGATGTTAAAACACTCCTGAAAACGCTCTCATCTTTCGACAGGATTCCTTTTTTCGGGCTGCGTGAAGAAGACCAGTTCAATTCAATGCTCTCATGGATTGGCAAAACTGGCCCGCTTGTTCCCGAGCATCTTGATCTTCTGGAGCAAAAAATCGGACAAACTCTTAAAAACTGATTAAGAGAATGCATCTTATGAAGAAGGACGTGGTGGCCGATGCAGGCGTTTTGATCTCACTCACATCAAGCTGCCTGGACAATCTGCTCTACCATTTTTCCGAAAAGCACAATATAAGGTTCATCATACCCCCTTCCGTTGAAAACGAGGCAATAGTCCGTCCGATCAAGGGGAACATCAGGAAATATCTTTTTTCCGCATTGAGGCTTCAGGATGCAGTCAATGACGGTGTCCTTGAGGTGGTTGATGCTAAACTGGCAACAAAGGCCAGGAGGCTCATGGAAGCGGCAAACCACATGTTCTATATACGGGGCAAGCCGCTGAAACTAATCCATGACGGTGAATCTGAAATGCTGGTCCTTGCAAAGGAATATGGAATAGAATACATCCTGATTGACGAGAGGACGACCAGGATGCTGATCGAGGCTCCGCTGAAGCTGAAGAAGCACCTTGAGGAGGAATTCCGGGTGAATGTCATGGTAAACAAGAAGAACCTCAACTTCATTGCATCGGAGATATCCCCCCTGCGCGCGTTAAGGACAAGCGAATTGATTATGCTTGCCTACGAGGACAACTTCTTCAAGACATTTGAGAACATGGAATCGAAAATCCTTGAGGCGGCACTCTACAAGGCAAAATATTCCGGCTGCTCGATAAGCTTCCGGGAGATAAAGGAATATATGAAAGAGGTCAGGTAATGCAGCAGTTCCTTGATAGTGATCCTCCTCAGCGCCCGACCGTCGTAGTCGATTTCCGGGAGGACGAGCTTTTCGATCGACTGATCTCCTCGATGGGTGCAAGAACCGAGCGAAAAATGCTTGATGTGGGCGATTTCCTCTGCTCTGCAAAACTTGTTGTCGAACGAAAGACCCGCTCGGATTTCGAGCAGTCGATAATTGACGGCAGGCTGTTTTCACAGCTCCCCAATCTTGTTTCCAACTATGAGCGCGTTGTGATAATCGTGGAGGGAACATCAGATGACGGAAGGCTCAACCGCTCCTCCCTCCTTGGTACCTATGCAACTGTTCTTTCTGATTTCGGATGCTCCATTATTTTTACCAAGGACAAGGAGAGCACTGCCGAACTGGTCTATCATTTTGCAAAGCATGAGCAGATCGCAAAAAAGCAGCCCCTGAGGATATATGCAAGGAAAAAGACATTCACCCCGTCTGAAATGTCAAGGGCCATAATTGAATCCATGCCCGGAATCGGGCCGAAACTTGCAAAGAAGATCCTCAGCCATTTCGGATCTGTAAACGCGGTGATAAATTGCCCTGAGCGCGATCTTGCTGAAGTGATCGGCAAGAAGAGGGCGAAGATTATAAAGAATACACTCAATTATGAATATATTGAAGATGAGGACAGATGATTATGAGATACTTAGCTTTGCTGTTTATCGGGTTCCTGGTTTTCGGATGCCTTGCAACAAGCATCAGCCAGATCAACAGCGACCCTGAAAAATACCTCGGAAAGAGCGTTCTCCTGAAGGGCGAGGTGAAAAACTCTATAAAATTCGGATCGCTATCCGGTTTCACGCTTGTCGAGGGCAATTCATCAATCAAGGTCTCGAGCAAGGAGCTTCCCAAGGAGGGAACAACAGTCAGCATAAAGGGCACGCTCATGAAGGATTCGATATTCGGATACTACATTCTTGCCGAGGAGATCAGCTAGCTTTTTTATTCTTTCAACCTAATTAACAGCATGTACATCCCATGCAATGGAATAACTATCGGCCTTGATTCTGCAAAAGGGGATGTTCCGTTCCTTTCGCATGCCCATTCCGACCACACCGGAGGGCTAAAGAGGAAAAAGGAGATAATCGCCACGCAGGAAACGCTTGATCTTGCCGGGATGGATTCGAAAAGGGTCACCCTCAAGAATACCCGGATGCTCGATGCCGGCCACATACTCGGGGCAAGGCAACTGCTTGTCGAGGATGACGGCAAATCCACTGTCTATACCGGCGACTTCTCGCTGAAGCCGAACGTTTTCGGGATGAAAGCTGAAATACCAGAATGCGACAGGCTGATAATGGAAGCCACCTACGGCGATCCTTCATATGTCTTTCCTGACCATGAGGAAGTCCACGACGAGATCCGGAGATTCGTTGAGAATAATGACCGTTCGAACATCATAATCGGGGCCTACAACCTCGGAAAGGCACAGGAACTGGTAAGGATACTGAATGAATGTTCCATAGCGCCGGTCGTAACGGAAAAGGCGGACAGGCTATGTTTCATATATGAGGATTACGGCTACAAGCTGGATCGCGTCGTTGTCGGAACCGATGAAGGGGAAGAGGTGATGTCCAGGCGCTTTGTTGCTGTAGTCCCGATGTCCAAGGCAAAAAGATATTTTGCAAACAGGCTAGCCCAGGCTTTCGAGCGCGAGACTCTTTGCGCTGTTGTTACAGGCTGGGCTCTCCATTACAGGTTCAATGCTGATGCGGCATTTCCATTGTCCGATCATGCTGATTTCAATGATCTTGTTGATTTTGTCGAACAGAGCGGTGCCAGGGAAGTCGAATTCTTCTGCGGTGACGGTTCTGCCGTTCTTTCGAGGATTGCGGCAAAGAGCATGCTGGAAGGGTAATGTTATATAAATCTAACGTTATATATTTCTAACATGAAGAAATACTATCGACTTATCGCGGGAATAGGGGCATTACTCAGCATCCTTTTTGCGATGCTTTATGCGTTTGTTCTTGATTCTCCTGGTGACGAAATTTCAGCATATCTTGCACTTGCATTCCTCTTGGTCTCGATTGCTCTTGCAAAGCTTGGAGGAAAGAGGGTGAGAGACGAGCGCGACACAAGAATTGCAGCCAAAGCCAACAAGTGGGCCCTCATGGGAGTGATTTTCTTCCTTGTCCTTGTTGCCATACAGGAGAAAGCAACTCCAGGTTTCATAACGCTGCGCCATGCAGCAGGAATAGGTTTTGCAATTGCACTCTCAATATCCATCGTATCGTTCCAGATCCTCAAAAGGCTTCCGAATGCTGAATATGACAAGTGGGAAAGATGATATCGAATCTCAGGAAATTCAGGGAGAAGAAGGGCCTGACACAGGAGCAGCTTGCAGAATCCGTGAATGTCGCAAGGCAGACCATCCTTTTTCTGGAGAAAGGCCAGTATAATCCGTCCCTAAGGCTTGCATCGAAGATCTCCAAGGTCCTCGGGGCGTCGATCGAGGATCTTTTCTCGTTCGAGGACGAGTGATATCCTTAAAAACCTTTGATCATAATTTCTTCTTTAAATTCTGATTAGGTAGAGAGTTTTTATGAAACTTTTTACCAAAAAGTTTCTGGCCACGAGGATTTGAACAAGTTCAAAACTCGTGTCCAATATTGAAGCAACTGCTTCAATTTGATGGCCACGATGGCGTAGTGGTAGCGTGGGAGGTTGTGGTCCTCTCGGCCCGAGTTCGATTCTCGGTCGTGGCCCTTGTTTTCTGTGAACAAGGCACTCCCGAGAAATATTCATTTCTCGTTTGTGGCCCTTCCGCCTTTTAGTAAAAGGCGGCCCAAAACCAATCGTTCACTGTAATCCAGAGAAATATCCATTTCTCGTCTGTAGCCATTTTTTTCCAAATGCCTGAACTGAATAATAATTCGGACAGAGCAACCATCAAAGAAGATATTCTGTGTTAAAAGATGGATTTTAAATATATCCCCTGCAATTAATTGCTATTGTATTACTGAGGTATATTATGAGGACTCAAAAATTATTTCCCACAGGAAAAAAAACTTCCTGGCTGGATGCAAGAGAATCCGTCAGAGATAAAGGCGGACTGCCTTCAAATGTTCTCCACGATGAAGTTCTAATGTCAAACCAGTGGAATAATCTAACAGAATATTATCCTGCATGGGCAAGAGAGGTCATTGTCTATCCTGCTCAAAACAAGCAATTCAGGGTTGGGCGCGATGTTGTAGATTTTTTTGAGGATGAAAAAGGAAGGAAATGGGTATTCCCGGCATCATGCATTCCTGGAGAAGCTATAGGAAGAAACGATATTGGCCTGTTTGTTGATCCCGAGTCAGTTGAAGTCACTGGTAAGAGTGTTGTAATACTGCCCCGTTCTATTGTGGTTCTTTGCCCATTCATACAGGAGAATGGCCAAATTGGAACAGTGGATTATAAGACAAGGGTGCCTCTGCAATCAAATGGAACTACGGCGCCAGATCAAAAAAGATGGCTCTATCGGATTGAGGGTTCGGCTGTTAGGCCTCTGGTCCGTGATGCCGACGAACTGGATGGCAGTTACAATCGTACCATTGAGGCAGGAAGCATGCACAATGATGTTCTCGGAGTGGCTTATAGCCTTGAAGATACAAAGCCAAAAGCGCGGCCAGGAATCTAGCCAATGAGGCCAAAGCCTGAACTCGCACAAACCATAATTCCGGAATCTTTGAATGGACTGGTCCAAGCATTAGAAATTTAACGGTAAAAATGCTTCCCTGGACATTTTAAATCTAATATTATCGTTTCATTTTCCAGTATCCGACAGCCAGAGGCAGGACGAACGTCATCATGTAGTAGAAGTAAACGTCCAGTTTGTAATAGTCAGGTGCATTCAGCATTACCACAATGAAGATATAGTCAAGAACTATAGCAAGAACTGTCCAGACTGCCGCTACGACATAATACTGCTTGATAAGGTCCAATTTCATCTTTCTGAATAAAACAAAGAGCGTTGCAGCGATACCAAACGGCGTAATCACCCATCCAAGAAGGTCAGGCGGAACTATGAAGAAAAACGCGAATCCGAGCAGATAGCCGAAAAGCCAGAGAACAATTCCCCATTTCAGTGCAGAAGTCAGAACATTCATGTTGAAAATAAAATTAAAAATAAATAAAAAATTAGTCTTCTTCCTCGGATTCATCTTCAGACTCATCGTCGTCAGAATCATCTTCGGTCTCGTCTTCGGAATGATCGTCTCCTGAGTCGTCTTCGGTTTCTACCTCGGAATCGTCCTCAGAGTCATCATCCTCAGCCTCTAGCTCTTCGGAATCATCGCCCTTTTCCTTGTCAACTTTTTCAGGCTTCTCTTTTTCGGGCTTTTCCTTCTCAGGCTTGGCTGCAGAAGTTTCGTTATACTCCGAGGTCTCGTTGTCGTCCGACGTCTCGTTTTCTTCCGAGATTCCGGTTTCGTTCTTTCCCTCCTTCCTTATTTCCTTCTGCTCCTTCTTTTCCACATGCCTTTCATAATTCTCTATTGAATTGTTCAGAGCGCGAAGCACTCCGTCCTTTGCGGAATCGGGGACCTTCTCGTAAACCCTCTGGAGGACCACGATACTGTTCCTGATCTCCTCCTGGACTTCCTGCACATCCGCTTCGTCGGCAGTGCCGTCAGCTATGGCCTGGTCAAGGTTTTCCTGCGCATCTTCTGTTTCATTGCTTTGCGCTGAAGTCAGTTCCTCGATAATGCTCAAGGCCCTCTCCTTTGCTTCCTCATCTCCGATCGCCTCGTATTCCTGGGCTTTCTTGGACATGAGGTGGGCTTCGATCGACCTCAGCTTGCCGTATCTGGCATGCTTTTTGGCCTTCTCAGCCTTGTCTAATGTGAAGAACTTGTCGATATTCTCGAAGAACCTCTTGAAGCCGTAATCCCATTCATCCGGGAGTGCCCCTACTTCTTCAGTTGAATTGTCCGTAATCACTGTTGAATTGTCTGTTATATTGTCCGTTACGTTCACGTCCTCTGCAAACGCAGGCGCCATGAACAGTCCGAGCAAAACCAACAATATTATAGTTTTCATATATATCAATCTCAAACATTTCCCCCCATGAACAATATATATAACCTGCCATGAACAACTATGAACCACCCTAATCAATCCCTATAAAATGCTTTCTTCCTTTAATCAGGATCATGGTTTCAAAAAGGTCCCTGGAAAGATCTGCTGCGATGGAAGATGTCGAGTTGCTGTTCTATCAGGTGGTCGAGAAGGACGGAAAAAGGATGCTCAAGCCCCTCAGGCTTGATTCAAAGGTTCCTTTGAAGCTTGTACGGGCAATAGCCGATAACAGCATTGTTCCAGAATTCTATTCAACTCTTGCAAGGGACCTGATGAAAAGAGGGGTGGAACCCGGCACAACAGTGCAGATGAGGGCGAAATTCAGCAAGAACCACGAACTTATCGATCCTGTTCTTAAGGGCATAAAAGTCCTCTGTGAAGTGGAGATCTCCTAGATAGCGTTGAACAGGTATCCGATAATTATTATTCCAATGGTTATTATCCCGAAAAACAATGCAATCAGCGGAAGCTTCATAGCCCTGCGGAGCATTATGGCTTCAGGAAGGCTGAGAGCCGAGACAGCCATCATGAATGCAAGAGCAGTACCGAGCGGAATCCCTTTCTGGAACAGGGCGGCAGCTATTGGCACCACCGCACTGCAGTTTGCATATACCGGGACCCCGGCAAGGACCGCAAGGGGAACAGCTAAAATGCCCCCTGATTCCACAAGGCTGTTTATGGCTTCATCAGGTACAAATCCATGGATGAGCGCCCCGATTCCTACACCGAAAAGTATGAATATCCAGAGCTTTTTTATCACCGAAACTGCTTCATGGAATGCGAATTTAATCCTCGATCCATGAACATCTTTCTTGGGCGCGATATTCAGGTCCTTGACTATGTATTTTTCCATTCCTGCCTTTCCGATGATCATTCCTGCAACCACTCCAAGGACGATTCCCACGGCGATATATGCAGCAGTTATTTCAAAACCGAAAAAGCCGAACATCATTACCGCGACATATTCGTTTACGAGGGGGGATGTGATCAGGAACGAGAATGAGACTCCGAGAGGTATTCCGCCCTCAACGAAACCCAGGAAGATCGGAACAGACGAGCAGGAGCAGAACGGCGTAATGGCCCCGAGTCCCGAAGCAAACAGGTTCGGTACAACAGGAATTTTCTTTCCAAGGAATTCGGCCATCTTTTTCCTGTCTATATAGCTTCTTACTATCCCCATGATAAATATCATCACGAAGAGTAAAACAAGGATCTTTATGCTGTCGTAGATGAAAAACTGGACTGCTTCCGCTGCTCTTCCTTCGAGTCCGAGCTGCTCCACTGCCCAGAAGGAAAAAAATTCAGCAGGATCCATCTTTTTCACAGCAGCATTTCTTGGATTCCTTTTGGAAGAATTTGTCTATCTTATCAAAGAGAGTGTCCAGAATATTTTTCATATGAATACTCTCCGTCATACCTATTTAAACCTGTTTCCCGGGAAATGAACTCCT
>JBNLBN010000012.1:0-2256 GCA_050303335.1 Candidatus Micrarchaeia archaeon | reverse complement strand
TCCTTCTTCCGGATTATAAACGGGCCTCGGTTCATCTTTCGGTGAAAACATGCCGAAAATACCGGCAGATTATTTGAAGAGGGCAATAAGATTTACTGTTATCGAAAATTATTACTTTGGGCAGACTGTCCTACAAATATTTTTAAACATATATTACCACAAGATATTTATGTCTCGCTTAAAACGTTCGGAACCATATGGCCCAGTAACAGATTCAAAATATGTAAGAACAAAAAGACCCCTAACAGATGGAGCTATAATCACGACGAAGTTATCTACTGCCTTTATAGAAGAGGTTCCAACATCGTTCAATGATATAAGTGCCAAATCGATAGATGTAGCTAACTTTCACGGTAAAACAATTGTGATTGGTAAAACTTTTACTCCTCTTCTTTCAAGCTCTGGCCCCTTCACAGCCGACCCGGATATAATCAGGCGATTTGTCGAATTGACTGCTAAACACCTCGACTTACAATGTAGCCGAGTACAAGATAAATTGAAGGCATTGGAAGATGCATTCGAATATAAATCTGATAATCCTACAGATATTTTGCTTCCAGATGCTATGCTTATCTTCAATTTCTTCACAGTTTCGTCAATTCAAGCTTCTATTAAAATCACTGATACTGGGTTTATTGTCACAAATCATGGAACAGTGAATTATACGGAAGTAGTTCAAGATCCTCAAGGAGATTTTCTTAATATCGCCAATTCCAATTTTATAAAACTCGAAGCAAAAACAAATAAGTAAAAAATAATTCTCCCTAGTCCTAATCATGAAAGAAAACGAGATCACGAAAATTCATGAGGACATACAGAGGGCAATCAATGAGAAGTTCGGGAAAAGAAAATATATAGCAACGATATCCTTCCACACTGGGGATACGCCGAGCAGCGCTGCCTCGAACACGTTCATATTCGGGAATGTGGATTACAACCGGGACGGATTTAACATGGTAAAAGCCATGCTTCTCGGGATGCAGAATGCGATAACAAATTTCGTCCAGCAGGCGACAGGAATACAGTCGAAACAGCAGGTAAAAGAGGAAAAGAATAATCTATATCAATAAAGAGCCACGCTAAGGGCCGTAAGCACTATGTCTGGCTTTGTTCCGCAGCTTGCGCCGTATCCTGCCCTGCAATGGGAAAGCGCTATCGGAGCCGTTCTTCCATAGTCAAGGCTGTATTCGCCCATCATGGTAAAGCTTGCCCCTGGTTTTTCCATCCGGACTCCTGTGAATTCTGTAAGTGTTGCGATCTGGATTTCTCCTATTGCCGTATCGATGGAATATCTGAGCCTTCCTTTTCCGTCCTCCCTTCCGAATGCCTGGTTGAAATTCACCGCGGCCTCAGCGAGTTCGTCTGTCATTTCTCCGGTTTTGGCACACTCCCCTGCTACTTCACCTAGAACCCTTTTTGATGCTGCTTTCCTCACCTGCTCATATGGGCTCTCCCTTGAAATCTTCATAAGGTAGTGCCTTAACCTTGAGGACTCATCGGGCTTCATCCACTGGATTGCCCTCACTACTGTTCCTTCATCGTCCTCTATGGGGCTGCCGTCCATTCTCCCCCTGTTGATGTCTGCAGAATGTTCTACGACTATCTCCCATGGTTTTTCCCTCTTGGGAGCAACAGGCATCAGGGAATTTCTCCTTTCCGGCTCAGGTTTTGCCCTTTCAATATGAGGCGCTATCGGGACAACCTTAGCACCCTTCGGTTTGGCCCTTAATTCCACAATTCCAGTATGTGCTGCTGATTTACCATGCATAAACATAACCTATCACTATTGTGACGTTTAATGTTTATAAATGTTGGTATCAATAGAGGACCCTGATCTTTTCGATCGTTTCCTTCAATTTGTCAATATCCTTCTCGTCATTGTAGATGTATGCGCTCGCCCTTACTGCGCCGTTCTTTGCGCCTATAGATTCCATTCCAGGCTGGGCGCAGAAGAATCCAGACCTGACACAGATCCTGTCCTTGTCGAGCATCAGTGCCACGTCATGCGGCTTCTCGCCAAGATTGAACGAGAACAATGCTGTGTCATGCCTCCTTCCATAAATAGTGGTGCCATCCAGGGCTTTTTCCATGAGGCCCGCCATCCTCTTTTCATGTTCCTCGACCTTTTCCATGCCTATTTTTCCAAGATATCTGCAGGCTTCGGCAAAACCGAATATCCCTGCATAATCCTGTATACCTGCCTCGAATCTGGTGTGGTCCTTCATCAGTTCATATTCTTTTGTGCTCACTGTCTTT